>CAVPUD010000050.1:0-25273 GCA_963708545.1 uncultured beta proteobacterium
TGCTGAAATACTCCCCCGCACACGCGCATCTTCCAGTGCTCTTCACGTATTTCTGGCGCCAACCTTCCGCATCTTGAAATTTAGCGTCCCATATGGACGTTTTTCGTCTCCCCGAACCCGTTTTCTTGCGCTTTTTCCATCACATCTGCCCCTGCAGACGGATTTGCCCCAAGCTGCGCAACCGCGTGAGGTTGTAGCCCGCCATCGTCAGCACAAACATCTGGTCCACTTTTTTGATTCCGCGCACCAGCACCTGGCGCATGTGCCCCACCGTCTTGGCCCAGCCAAAGCCTTGTTCGATCAGCTTTCTCTTTTGCTGCGAGATGGCGTAGCCCTCGCTGTCTGCGATCCTGTCAGGCACCGCAGATTGACGTCCTGACTTGTTCTGTGCCACATGGGGCAGCACGTTCATCTCCTGCAGGGCTTCGATGAACTCCTTGGAGCCGTAACCTTTGTCTGCTCCCAGCGTGATGGTGATGGGCTCGTCCTCTGGTAGTGCCTGACGGGCATCATTGATCATGGCCTTGGCCGCTTCACGCTCTGCATGCCCGCCCGCCCGGGTGACCACGGCACTGACCACCAGGCCGTGGCGGTTGTCCATGAGCGTGTGGCCCATGAAGCGCAACTCACTGGCCGTCTTGCCCTTGCGATACAGCCGCGCGTCCCCGTCCGTGGTGGATTCGTGGGTGTCGTTGCTGCGCTTTTGGTCTTTGAAGTTGCCCGCATCGGTATCGCCATCGCCCTGGCGGTCTTTGCGCACGAAGCTCTTGTGGCCTGCCCAGGCCTGGATCAAGGTGCCGTCCACGCTGAAGTGCTCGCCCGACAACAATTCCCGCTCCTGGGCTTGCTGCACGATCTGGTTGAAGAACTCGATGACCGTATCGTGCTCAATCAGGCGCTCGCGGTTCTTGCTGAACACAGTAGGCACCCAGACTGCGTCGTCCATGGCCAAGCCGATGAACCAGCGAAACAACAGGTTGTATTGGGTCTGCTCCATGAGCTGGCGCTCCGAGCGCACGCTGTAGAGCACCTGAATGAGCATGGCGCGCAGCAGTTTTTCGGGAGCAATGCTGGGCCGCCCGCCTTTGATGTCGGCCGCATACATCTGAGCAAACAGCCCGTCCATGTTCGCCAGGGCCTTGTTGACCATCACACGGATCACGCGCAAGGGGTGATCGGCGGGCACGAAGTCATCGAGGTGGCGCATGGTGAACAGGCTCTCGCTGAAGGTGTCGGCTCCGCGCATGTCTGGCTCGTCTGTCTGGTCGGTTGGGTTGCCTCGATTGTCTTGCCAAAACGTCTGCTGGGTTGTGACGAGGGGGAGTATTTCAGCAGCCTGTTAAGCTGCGCGCCCGGATTGGACTGCAAGGAGATCGAACATGGCCGCACTCGAATGGTCGGATGCCCTGGCGTTGGAACTGCCGCTGATGGACGGCACGCACCGCGAATTCGTCACACTGCTTGCCGCGGTGGACGCGGCCGACGAAGCGCGCCTGCCCGCGGCCTGGGATGCGCTCGTGGCGCACACCGAGGCGCATTTCGCACGCGAAGACGCCTGGATGGCCGCGACCCGCTTTGCTTCGGGCAACTGCCACAGCACCCAGCACAAGGTGGTGCTGCAAGTGCTGCAAGAGGGTGCGGCGCGGCTTGCGCAGGGCGAGCCGGCCATGGTGCGCGCCTTGGTGGGCGAACTCGCGCAATGGTTTCCGCAGCACACGCAAGCCATGGATGCGGCGCTGGCGCTGCACCTGCGCCGCGTGGGTTTCGATCCGGCAACGGGCACCGTGCATGCGCCCGAAGCGCTACCGCAGGCGCTGATCCACGGCTGCGGCGGCGCCACCTGCACAGAGCCTGAGGCGCAGGCAGAGAGTGCGTGAGCGGGCGCTGCGGGCGCTGGCGGCGCACTGCCGCAGCGCACATGGTCATCATCGAACCCGCAAACCGGGCGGGACCCGCAGGTCTGCGCCAGGATGGCCTCAGAGGCTGTCCTCAGGGCCGGGCGATGCTGTTGTCGGTTCTGCGCACCGTTTCGCCTACGCGAAAGCCCGGGTCGCTCTGGAATTCATAAACCGCAGTGCCACCCTGGGGAAATTCCACGGTGACGGCCCAGACGGTGTGGGTTTTGATCTTCTTTTCGATCTCCCGGCCTGCGTAGGCACCACCTGCAGCTCCTGCAACGGTAGCAAGCGTGCGGCCGGTGCCGCCCCCCACCTGGTTGCCCAGCAAGGCGCCCGCGACGCCTCCTGCCACCAGGCCGGCGGCGCTGCCTTCGCCTTCTTTCTCGACCTGGCGCACCGCGACGACCTTGCCACAATCAGCGCAGGCCGGTTGCGCAGCGGCGCTGGACTTGGCCGGCGTCACGCCCGAGCGGGCCTTGGCCTCGGCCAGCGCCTGGTCGTACTCGGCCTTGGCATCGCGCTTGCACTGCATGCGGCCTGCGGACGTGGGCTCACTGGCGCAGAGCTTCAAGTCCTGGTCGTAACGGGCCTTGGCCTGCTTGCTGTCCGCTGCGTACTGCGCCTTGGGCGACAGGGGAGCACTGGGAGCGGCGGTTTGCGCCTGGGCCAGCGGTGCCAGGGCCCACAGGGCGACGACGAGGGGGAGGAGGCGTTGACGGCGCATGGGATGCCTTTCGTGTGAAGTGAAAAAACCTGCAAGACAGAAGCATCCTAACGCCACAGCGCGCCCGCGCGACGACAGACGCCCGCTTTGTCCACGGCGCACACGGCCATCGCCGGCGGCGCGGCAGTTGCGCCCCCGTGCAGCCGTGCAGCCGTGCAGGCAGCCCCGCAGCATGCCCCGCGCACGATGCCGCCCCTGCGTCTGCGCTTTTCCACGGCGCTTGCCGACGGCGGCATAGAGCCCCTGTCCGCAGGGGCATGCCCGAAGGCTACCCCGGCAGACCCCCGCATACAATGCGCCGTTTCCGCCCCGCGCCGGCCCACAGCCCACGTGGGCCGGGTTTTTTACCACCGTTTCGCTGGAGTTCGTTCCGTGCTGATTTCTTCTGCTTTTGCCCAGACCGCGCCGGCCGCCACTGCCGGCGGCAGCAATTTGATGTCCTCGCTCACGGGCATGCTGCCCCTGGTGCTGATGTTCGTGGTGCTCTACTTCATCATGATCCGCCCGCAGATGAAGCGCCAGAAAGAGCACCGCGCCATGATCGAAGCCCTGGCCAAGGGCGACGAGGTCGTGACCTCGGGCGGCCTGGTCGGCAAGGTGACGCGCCTGTCGGAGGGCTTTTTGCACCTCGAAGTGGCATCTGGCGTGGAAATTCAGGTGCAGCGCAGCGCCGTCGCCCAGGTGCTGCCCAAGGGCACGCTGAGCACGGGCAAGTAAGCCCGGCACGCGCACACCTTTTCCTGCGTTCTATGGGGGGCCCTGCCCCCGCTGTCTGCGAGCGATCTCATGAACCGTTACCCGGTCTGGAAGTACGCGATCCTGGTGGTCGTGCTGCTGGTGGGCGTTTTGTATGCCCTGCCGAATTTCTTTGGCGAAGCCCCGGCCGTGCAGGTCTCGCCTGCCAAGGCGAGCCTGAAGGTCGATGCGCAGGTGCAGGAGCGCGCCTTGCAAGCGCTGCAAGGCGCAGGCATCACGCCCGACCTCGTGAGCCTGGACGGCAACTCGCTGCGCGTGCGCCTGGACAGTACCGACACGCAGCTCAAGGCGCGCGACGTGCTGCAAAAGGCGCTGGTGCCCGACCCGAGCGATCCGCCCTACATCGTCGCGCTGAACCTGGTGTCGCGCTCGCCGGCCTGGCTCACGGCGCTGCACGCGCAGCCCATGTACCTGGGGCTGGACTTGCGTGGCGGCGTGCATTTCATGCTGCAGGTCGATATGCAAGCCGCGCTGACCAAGCGCGCCGAGGCGCTCGCCGGCGACCTGCGCACCACTTTGCGCGACAAGGGGCTGCGCCACGGCGGCGTGCGCCGCGACGGGCAGGCGGTGCAGGTGCGGCTTGCGGACGAGGCCACGCTGACGGCGGTGCGCAATCTGGTGGCCGATCAGTTCCCCGAGCTGCAGGCCAGCAGTGCGCCGGACGCCAGCGGCTTTCAGCTGACGCTGACCATCAAACCCGAGGCCGCGCGGCGCGTGCAGGAGCAGGCGCTCAAGCAGAACATCCTGACGCTGCACAACCGCATCAACGAGCTCGGCGTGGCCGAGCCGGTGATCCAGCAGCAGGGGCTGGACCGCATCATCGTGCAGCTGCCCGGCGTGCAAGACACCGCCAAGGCCAAGGACATCCTGGGCCGCACCGCGACGCTGGAGGTGCGCATGGTCGATGAAAGCGCCGAGGCGCGCGCGGCCGAGGCCGGCACGGGCCCGGTGCCCTTCGGCTCGGAGCGCTACCTGGACCGCGCGGGCCAGCCCGTGATCGTGAAGAAGCAGGTGATCCTCACGGGCGACAACCTCACCGACGCGCAGCCCGGCTTCGACAGCCAGACGCAGGAACCCACGGTGAACCTGACGCTGGACGCCAAGGGCGCACGCATTTTCCGCGACGTGACGCGCGAGAACGTGGGCAAGCGCATGGCCATCATCCTGTTCGAAAAGGGCAAGGGCGAGGTGGTCACGGCACCCGTGATCCGCACCGAGATCGGCGGCGGACGCGTGCAGATTTCCGGGCGCATGACCACGGCCGAGGCCAACGACACCGCGCTGCTGCTGCGCGCGGGCTCGCTCGCCGCACCCATGGAGATCATCGAGGAATACACCATAGGCCCGAGCCTGGGCGCCGACAACATCGAGCGCGGCATCCACAGCGTGGTCTGGGGGCTGCTCGCGATCGCGGTCTTCATGTGCGCCTACTACATGCTGTTCGGCGTGTTCTCGAGCATCGCGCTGGCCGTGAACGTGCTGCTGCTGATTGCCGTGCTTTCGATGCTGCAGGCCACGCTCACGCTGCCGGGCATCGCGGCGATGGCGCTGGCCATGGGCATGGCGATCGACTCGAACGTGCTCATCAACGAGCGCATCCGCGAGGAGCTGCGCGCGGGCGTGGCGCCACAGGCGGCGATCCACGCGGGCTATGAGCGCGCCTGGGCGACCATTCTGGACTCGAACGTGAGCACGCTGATCGCGGGCCTGGCGCTGCTGGCCTTCGGCTCGGGGCCGGTGCGCGGCTTTGCCGTGGTGCACTGCATAGGCATCCTCACGAGCATGTTCTCGGCGGTGTTCTTCTCGCGCGGCCTCGTGAACCTTTGGTACGGGCGCAAGAAAAAGCTCAAGAGCGTGGCCATAGGCCAGGTATGGAAGCCCGACGCCGACCAGAGCGCCACGAATCCAGCGAACGCATCGAAATAAGGCCGACCCAGGCATCCAAGGAACAAGCCATGGAGTTTTTCCGCATCCGCAAAGACATCCCGTTCATGCGCCACGCGCTGGTGTTCAACGCGATCTCTTTCATCACCTTCGCGCTCGCGGTGTTCTTTCTGCTCACGCGCGGCCTGCACCTGTCGGTCGAATTCACGGGCGGCACCGTGATGGAAGTCGCCTACAGCCAGCCTGCCGACCTCGCGCAGGTGCGCGCGGCCGTCTCGCGCCTGGGCTACGCCGACGTGCAGGTGCAAAGCTTCGGCACCGCGCGCGACGTGCTCATCCGCCTGCCGGTGCAAAAGGGCGTGGGCTCGGCGCAGCAAAGCGAGCAGGTGCTGGGCGCGCTCAAGGCCAGCGACCCCGCGGTGCAGCTGCGCCGCACCGAGTTCGTGGGCCCGCAGGTGGGCGAGGAGCTGGTGCGCGGCGGCCTCATGGCGCTGGCCATGGTGGTCGTGGGCATCGTGATTTACCTCGCGTTTCGCTTCGAGTGGAAGTTCGGCGTCGCCGCGATCATCGCGAACCTGCACGACGTGGTCATCATCCTGGGCTTTTTTGCGTTCTTCCAATGGGAGTTTTCGCTCTCGGTGCTCGCTGCGGTGCTCGCGGTGCTCGGTTATTCGGTCAACGAGTCGGTGGTGATCTTCGACCGCATCCGCGAGGCCTTCCGCAAATACCGCAAGATGAGCACGCCCGAGGTCATAGACCACGCGATCACCAGCACCATGAGCCGCACCATCATCACGCACGGCAGCACCGAGGCCATGGTGCTGTCGATGTTCTTCTTCGGCGGGCCCAGCCTGCACTACTTTTCGCTGGCGTTGACCATAGGCATCCTGTTCGGCATCTATTCCTCGGTGTTCGTGGCCGCGGCGATCGCGATGTGGCTGGGCGTGAAGCGCGAAGACCTGGTCTCGGGCGAGAAGAAAAAAGAGGGCGACCCGAACGACCCGAACGCCGGCGCCGTGGTGTGACGGCAGAGGCCGAGGGTATGACAAACTAAGAGGCCGCGCTCACAGGCCGAACCATGCCCGCCACCCCGTCTTCCGCCGCGCAACGCCACCTGAGCCAACAGGTGCGCGAACGCTTCGTGCAGGGCCTGTGCACGCAGCTTGCGCCGCTGGACAAGGTCTTGCTCGACCACCTGAGCGAGCGCATGGCCGCGCCGGGCACGCTGCGCGAAATGCAGACGCGCCGCGACGCCTGGATGCTCTACCAGCAGCACCATGCGCGCTGGATCGCATGCGTGGAGCAGGCGCTGCGCAAGGCTGCGAGCGCCGCCGATGCGGCCAGGCCCGCCGCGGCGCGTGCGGCGCAGCCGCGCTCGTTCGAGTTGCTGGGCGACGACGTGATGGAAAACAAGATCACCGCCACGCGCATGGCAGCGGTGGTGCTGGAGCAGGTCGGCCCGCAATTCGACGCCGTGCGCCAGCGCACACAGACGCTCGAGGGCGATGCGCCACCCGCGCAGGACATCCTGCGGCCCGAATCGGTCTGCCTCGTGTTCGTCGAGCAGTGGGTGCAGGCAGAGCTGCCGCGCGAGCAGTTCCAGGCCGTACAGGAGCCGCTGCAGCGCACGCTGGCCAATCTTTTGCAAAAACAATACCAGGCCATCAACGCCTGGTATGTCGAGCAGGGCATCACGCCGCAGGCCGACCTGCGCGTGCGCCGCACCCCCGCGCCCAGCCCCGCGGGCCATGGCGCTGCGGCTGGCCAGCCTGCCGCGCAAGCCCGGATGTCGGGCGTGCCAGCACCCGAGGGCGTACCCGGCGGCGCGCCCGGCGCCGTTCCTTCCAGCGCCCTTGCACACGGCAGCTTGCCTGCAGGTGGGCTGCCCGCAGGCCATGCGATCCATGCGGCTCACCCGGGCGCGCTGCCCGCCGCGCCCGGCGTGACGCCCTGGATGCGTGCGCGGGCGCGCGCGCAAAGCATCATGGGCCACTTGCGCCGGCTGCTGCAACCCGTGATAGCCCTGGACCTGGCGCAGGCGCCACCCGCTTCGGCGGCCCTGGCACAGGCGCTCGCCGAGGCGCGCACCGAGGCCGCGAGCTTTTACGTCAGCATCAGTCCCACCTTCGCAGGCTATGGACCGGCGGCCGTGGCGCAGTCGGCCGAGGCGGCGCGCCGGCAAACCGAGGAACTCAAGCAAAAAGCCGGCACCGCGGGCGAGAGAGCCATCATCGAGGTGGTGGCGCTGATGTTTCAGAGCATCCTCGCCGAGGAGCGCATCCCGCCAAGCGTGCGCGTATGGTTCGCGCGCCTGCAGCTGCCGGTGCTGCGCGTGGCGCTCGCCGAGCCCGCGTTCCTCAGCGACCTCAAGCACCCCGCGCGCCAGCTCATAGACCGCATGGGGGGCTGCGTCATGGGCTTCGATGCCAGCACGCTCTCGGGCAGCGCGCTCGAGGCCGAGATCCGCCGCATCGTGCAGGTGGTGGAGCAATACCCCGAAACCGGCAGCCGCGTGTTCCAGCTCGTGCTGACCGAGTTCGAGCGCTTCCTCGCGAAATTCCTCACCGAAAAGGAAGGCATCGCGCGCATCGTGAGCGTGGCGCAGCAGGTCGAGCAAAAAGACACGCTGGCCGTGCAATACACGATAGAGCTGCGCACCATGCTGCAGGACATGCCGGTGCGCGACGAGGTGCGCGACTTCCTGCTCAAGACCTGGGCCGAGGTGCTGGCGCTGTCGGCCGTGCGCGCGGGTGCGCAGCATGCCGACACCCTCGCCTTCAAGCGCGCCGCGACCGACCTGATCTGGGCCGCGAGCGCCAAACCCCAGCGCAGCGAGCGCGCCCAGGTCATCAAGGCCTTGCCGGGCCTGCTGCAGAACCTGCGCCAGGGGCTTGCCCTGCTGGGCATCACCGGCGCGAAGCAGGACGCGCAGATCAAGGCGCTCACCGACACGCTGGCCGACGCCTTCCTGTCCAAGACGGAGTCCATCGCGCAGGCGCACATCGATGCCCTGGCCGAACGCCTCGCGCGCCTCGAAGACATCGTCACCGATGCCGCGTTCGCCGACATGCCGCTCAATGCCGACAACGTCGAAATGCTGCTCGGCATCGATGCCTCGGCGCTTGACGTGCTCGCCGACAACGGTGCGCCCGTGCAGGAGGCTGTGCTCGCCTGGGTGCAGGCGCTGCCGCTCGGCGCCTGGTTCACGCTGGAGCACAACGCCGCCAGGGTCTCGGTGCAATACGTGTGGCAGAGCGCGCGCCGCCAGCTGCACCTGTTTGCCAGCGCCAGCGGCCACAGCTACCTGATCCAGCTGCGGCGCCTGGCGGCCTACGCGCAGGCCGGGCTGCTCGTGGGCCTGGACGAAGAGGGCCTGAGCCTGCGCGCCACGCGCGACGCGCTCACCAAGCTCGACGCCAACCCTGAGCGCCTGGTCGGCACCCGCAGCGCTTGAGCCTGCGCACCGCCCTTGGGCCCAGACTCTCCTATCTTCTCCCATCTCCCCCGTACATTCCGCGTACCAACCCGCCTCCCAAGCCCATGCCCGCATTCACCTTCGAAGCCCTGGACGCGCAGGGCCAGACCCGCAAAGGCCTTCTGGAAGCCGACAGCGCCAAGGCCGCGCGCAGCCTGCTGCGTGCGCAGGCGCTGGTGCCGCTGCAGGTGGCGCCGGTGGCCGCCGGCACAGGCGCCGAGGGCGGCGCGGCGCCGGGGCTTTGGCAGCGCCTATTCACGCGCCCGGTGCTCGGCGCCACGGGGCTCGCCGTGTGGACGCGCCAGCTCGCGGGGCTGGTGACTTCGGGCCTGCCGCTGGAGCGTGCGCTCGCGGCGCTGGCCGACGAGGCCGACGACCCGCGCCAGCGCGAGCTCATGGCCGCGCTGCGCGCCGAGGTCAACGCGGGCGTGCCGTTTGCGCGCGCGCTCGCGCAGCATCCGCGCGAGTTTTCCGCAATCTATTGCGCCGTGGTCGGCGCGGGCGAGCACAGTGGGCATCTGGGCGAGGTGCTCGAGCGCCTGGCCGACGACCTCGAGGCGCGCCAGGCGCTGCAGGCCAAGCTCGTGGGCGCGGCGCTGTACCCGGCCATCGTCACGCTCGTGGCGATCGTGATCGTGCTGTTTCTCGTGGGCTACGTGGTGCCGCAGGTCGCGGGCGTGTTTGCGGGCACCAAGCGCGCGCTGCCGCTGCTCACGGTGCTCATGCTGGGCCTGAGCGCATTCCTGCGCAGCTGGGGCTGGCTGCTCTTGGTTGCTTTTGTTGTGATAGCTGCTTGTGCGCGCTGGGCCTTGCGATTCGAGCATTTTCGCTTGCAATTCGACGCCGCCTGGCTGCGCCTGCCGGTGCTTGGGCGGCTCGCGCGCGGCTACAACGCGGCGCGCTTTGCGGGCACGCTGGCCATGCTCGCGGGCGCGGGCGTGCCCATTCTCAAGGCGCTGCAGGCCGCGGCCGAGACGCTGCACAACCGCTCGTTGCGCGCCGACGCGCTCGACGCGCTGGTGCTCGTGCGCGAGGGCGCGCCGCTAGCCGCGGCACTCGCGCAGAAAAAGCGCTTTCCGGGGCTGCTGGCGATGTTCGCGCGCCTGGGCGAGCAGACCGGGCAGCTGCCGCTGATGCTGCAGCGCGCCGCGAACCAGCTCGGCGCCGAGGTGCAGCGGCGCGCGCTCGCGCTCGCCACGGTGCTCGAGCCCCTGCTGATCGTCGCCATGGGCCTCATCGTGATGCTGATCGTGCTCGCGGTGCTGCAGCCCATCATCGAGCTCAACCAGCTCGTCAAATAGGGGCTTGCCATGTCCGATGCCACGTTTGGCGAGTTGCGCGCCGACGACGACAAGCTGGTGGTGGCGATCTCCTCGCGCGCGCTGTTCGACTTCGAGGAGGAAAACCGCGTCTTCGACCCCGCCGACCCGCGCGCCTACATGCAGCTGCAGCTCAAGCGCCTGGACACGCCGGCGCGCCCGGGCGTGGCGTTTCCGCTCGTGCGCAAGCTGCTTGCGTTCAATACCCCCGAGCGCCAGCGCGTGGAGGTCGTCGTGCTCTCGCGCAACGACCCGGTGAGCGGCATGCGCGTGTTCCGCTCGGTGCGCGCGCACGGGCTGGTGTCGGTACAGCGCGGCGTGTTCACGCAAGGGGCGGCGCCGTTTCGCTACCTGCGCCCGCTGGGGGCGCACCTGTTCCTCTCGGCCAACGAGGCCGACGTGCGCGAGGCGCTGGCGCTGGGCTTTGCCGCCGCGCAGGTGGCGACGCATTCGGCGCCCGCCGCCGACACGCACCAGGACGAGGTACGCATCGCCTTCGACGGCGACGCGGTGCTGTTTTCCGACGAGGCCGAGCGCGTCTATCAGACCGCGGGGCTCGACGCCTTCCAGGCGCACGAGGTCGAAAAAGCCGCGCTGCCGCTGCCGCCCGGCCCGTTCAAGCCTTTTCTGGCCGCGCTGCACCGCCTGCAGCAGCGCGGCGGGCCCATGCGCATACGCACGGCGCTCGTCACGGCGCGCGGCGCCCCGGCGCACGAGCGCGCGATCCAGACGCTGATGCACTGGAACATCGCCGTCGATGAGGCCATGTTCCTCGGCGGCATGCCCAAGGGGCCGTTCTTGCGCGAGTTCGAGCCTGACTTCTTCTTCGACGACCAGACCGGCCACGTGCTCTCGGCCGCGCAGCACGTGCCCGCGGGCCTGGTGCGCAGCGGCATCGCGCACGAATCGCACGAATGAAAATCCACGTAGGCGGAACGAAACCGCGCCGCCTCGATCCATTTTTAGAACACCATGGCAACCAAAAAGACACCCTCCCGCCGCCGCGCTGCACAGGAAGACCTGTTCGGCGCCGCGCCCGCGCCTGCGCAAGACGCATCGACCCCGGCTGCGCCGTCCGCGCCCCCGTCCGCCTCGGGTGCGCGCGATTTGCAGGTGCTCGCCGAGGGCGCCGGCGCCGCGCTCACGCCCGCGGCCAAGGCCTACAACCGCGAGCTTGCGCGCATCGACAAGCTCAAGGCGCAGATCGCCCAGACCGACGCGCTGGGCCACGCCTACCAGACGGCCATGCAGCACCTGCTCGCACCGCTGCACGCGCGCCGCGATGCAAGCCGGCGCGAATTGCTCGCGTTGCTCGTGCCGCACATCAACGACAAGCGCCTGAGCAAGACGCAGCGCGAGACCGCGCGCGCCATCGTGTGCAGCTTTGCCGCCGCACTCGCGGCCGACGGTGATGCGGAAATGGCCCGCCTGCACGACGAGCTCAGCCCGCAGACGCTCGCGGAAAAGGAGCAGCAAGAGCGCAGCGTGTTTGCCCAAATGGTCAGCGACGTGCTCGGCGAGGAAATCGCCGTGCCCGAGGCCGACGACGATGCCTCGCACGAAGAATTGATCATGCGCATGTTCGCGCAGACCCAAGCCAAGATGCAGGAGCAAAAAGAGCAGTACGAGCAAGAGAAAGCCGCGCGCAAGAAAAAGCCGCGCAAGCCCACGGCCGCGCAGCAACGCGCCGAGGCTGTGCAGCAGGATGCCGAGACGACCTTGCGCGCGATCTTCCGCCAGCTCGCGAGCGCGCTGCACCCCGACCGCGCGGCCAGCGAAGACGAGCGCCGCCGCAAGACCGAACTCATGTCTGCCGCGAACCGCGCCTACCAAGAAAAAGACATCGTGGCGCTGCTGCAAATCCAGCGCGACGCCGCGCTGCTCGACCCCGCGCAGGCGCAGTTGCCGCCCGAAAAACGCCTGCAGGCGCTCACGCAGCTGCTCAAGCAGCAGGTGCAGGAGCTCGAGCGCGAGCGCTACGCGCGCCAAAACCACTGGGAACAGATGCTGGACCTGGGCTGGGGCTACCGTTTCAACGAAGCCGACCTGCGCCGCTGGCTGCAAGACCTGCAGGACGAGGAACTGTTCGAGTGCGAGGCGCTCGAACACGACATAGCACTCGTGCGCGAAGGCAAGCGCCTCAAGTCCTGGCTCAACAAACAGCACCAGCTCGCACAGGAGCCGGATTTTTCCGACATCGACATCATCCTGCCGCCGGGGTGGTGATTTTTTCGCGCGGCGTGGACGCGATTGCCCCACGCCAAGGAGCCGCACGCATGCAAACCCTGTTTCGACGACTATCCGCACTGGCCCTGTGTTGCACGGGCGCAGGCGCCTGGGCCGACCCCGGCGTTCAGCCGCCTGCCGAAGCGCCAGCCGCCTCGGCCCCAGCCGCCAGCGCCGCCACGCCCTCGCGCGGCGAGCTCAAGGCGCTGCGCCAGTTCCAGCTGCTCGACGCGAACGGCGACGGCAAACTGAGCCGCGCCGAGGTGGCCCTGTTCCCGCCGCTCGCCGCCGCCTTCGACGAAGCCGACAGCAACCACGACGGCTTCGTCACCCCTGACGAAATCCGTGTGTTTTCGGCCCACTACCGCGCCGAACGCGAGCGCGCCAAAGCCGCACGACAAGCACAAGAGCAGGCCCAGCAGCAGGCTGCTTCGCCCGACGGCGCGTATTGAGCCCCCGGAAATTGGGGTCAGATTCCAATTTCCGCGAAAATCCAAGCCAAAAAGGCCGCAAGCCAAGGTGTATCAAGCACTAGCAGCTCTTAATTCGAGAGCTAAGCTGCCTCGTGCCGGCCTCAGCGCGCGGCGTTCGCGTCGGCCACGGTGAGCGCCGTCATGTTCACGATGCGGCGCACGGTGGCGCTCGCGGTGAGGATGTGCACGGGCTGGGCCGCGCCGAGCAGCACCGGGCCGATCGCGATGTTGCCGCCCGCGGCGGTCTTGAGCAGGTTGTAGGCGATGTTGGCCGCGTCGATGTTGGGCAGCACGAGCAGGTTCGCGTCGCCCTCGAGCGTGCTGCGCGGCATCAGCGCGCGGCGCGCGACGCCGTCGAGCGCCACGTCGCCGTGCATTTCGCCATCGACCTCGAGCCACGGCGCCTGCACGCGCAGCAGCGCGAGCGTCTCGCGCATCTTCACCGCGCTGGGCTCGTTGCTGCTGCCAAAGTTGGAGTGGCTCAGCAGCGCGGCCTTGGGGCGCACGCCAAAGCGCATCATCTCCTCGGCGGCCATGACGGTGATCTCGGCGAGCTGCGCGGCGCTCGGGTCGTAGTTGACGTGCGTATCGACGAGGAACACCTGGCGCTCTGGCAGCAGCAGCGCGTTCATGCCGGCGTAGGTGTTGGCGCCCGGGCGCTTGCCAATCACTTGGTCGATGTAGTGCAGGTGCATGGGGTTGGTGCCCCAGGTGCCGCAGATCAGTCCATCGACGTAGCCCTTGTGCAGCAGCATCGCGCCGATCAGCGACAGGCGCCGGCGCATCTCGATCTTGGCGATGGGGATGGTGATGCCCTTGCGCTCGGCCAGGCGGTGGTAGGTCTGCCAGAAGTCGCGGTAGCGCTCGTCCTGCTCGACGTTGACCACGTCGTAGTCCAGCCCTTCCTTGAGGCGCAGGCCAAACTTGGCGATGCGCTGCGCGATGATCGCGGGCCGCCCGATCAGCGTGGGCCGCGCGATACGCTCATCGACCACGATCTGCGCCGCGCGCAGCACGCGCTCTTCCTCGCCCTCGGCGTAGGCCACGCGCTTTTTCGCGCCCGCCTTGGCCGCGGCATAAATGGGCTTCATGATCGTGCCCGAGGCATAGACGAAGGTCTGCAGATGGTCGCGGTAGGCGTCCATGTCGGCAATGGGGCGCAGCGCCACGCCGCTGTCCGCCGCAGCCTGCGCCACCGCGGGCGCGATCTTGATCATCAAACGCGGATCGAAGGGCTTGGGGATCAGGTACTCGGGCCCGAACGCGAGCGGCTCGCCCGCGTAGGCCGCGGCCACGACCTCGCTTTGCTCGGCCTGTGCGAGCTCGGCGAGGGCGTGCACGGCGGCGACTTCCATCTCCAGCGTGATGGTGGTCGCGCCGCAGTCGAGCGCGCCGCGGAAGATGTACGGAAAGCACAGCACGTTGTTGACCTGGTTCGGGTAGTCGCTGCGCCCCGTGGCCATGATGGCGTCGTCGCGCACGGCATGCACCTCTTCGGGCAGGATTTCGGGCGTGGGGTTGGCGAGCGCGAAGATCAGCGGGCGCGGCGCCATCTTACGCACCATCTCGGGCTTGAGCACGCCCCCCGCCGACAGGCCCAGGAACACGTCCGCGTCCGCGATCACCTCGGCCAGCGTGCGCGCCGCCGTGGGCTGGGCGAAAAAGCGCTTGTCCTCGTCCATGAGCTCGGTACGGCCTTCATAGACCACGCCCGCGAGGTCGGTCACCCAGATGTGCTCGCGCGGAATGCCGAGCTTGACGAGCAGCCCCAAGCACGCGAGCGCCGCCGCGCCCGCGCCCGAGGTCACGAACTTGATTTTTTTCGGATCCTTGCCCGCGACCTTGAGCCCGTTGAGCAACGCCGCGGCTACGGTGATGGCCGTGCCGTGCTGGTCGTCGTGGAACACGGGGATGCGCAGGCGCTCGCGCAGCTTGCGCTCGACGTAAAAGCAGTCGGGCGCCTTGATGTCCTCGAGGTTGATGCCGCCAAAGGTGGGTTCGAGCGCGGCGATGATCTCGACGAGTTTGTCAGGGTCTTTCTCGTTGATCTCGATGTCGAACACGTCTATGCCCGAGAACTTTTTGAACAGGACCGCTTTGCCTTCCATCACCGGCTTGCCCGCGAGCGGCCCGATGTCGCCCAGGCCCAGCACGGCGGTGCCATTCGTGACCACGCCCACGAGGTTGCCGCGGCTCGTGTAGCGAAAGGCCGCGCGCGGGTCTTTGACGATTTCCTCGCACGGCGCGGCGACGCCGGGCGAATACGCCAGCGCCAGATCGTGCTGGTTCACGAGCTGCTTGGTCGGCGTGACGGCGATCTTGCCGGGCTTGGGCTGGGCGTGGTATTCGAGCGCGGCGCGGCGCAGCTCGGCGCGCTTTTCCGGCGACATGCCGCTGCTCGGGGCGGAGGGCGCCGCAGCGGCGGGGGCGGAGGAGGAAGGATGGGGGGCCGGGGCGTTCTCGGGCATGGGGCTTTCTCCAGGGTGCGCCGCGCGCCGGCAAAACATGGCAAAAAAGCTGCCAGTGCCGGCACCGGCGCGGGGTGGCGATTGTAGGCCGCCGGCCCCGCGCTCGGAGCACCCAAGCTGCACGCGCCGCACCGCCCGCACGCTCGGGCGCGCTCAACTGCCGGATTTAGGTTTATAAGCAAAAAACGGCTCTAACGCCCGTCCATCAAGCGCTAGCAGCTACCATATCAGTAGTTTTACGCGGTCTGCGCGAGCGCTTCGCCGAGCGCGTTCACGAGGCGGTCGATCTCTGCCTTTTCGCTGATGAAGGGCGGCGCGAGCTGGATGGTGTCGCCGCCGTAGCGCACGTAAAAGCCCTTGCTCCAGCAGTGCATGGCGATCTCGTAAGGCCGGCGGGCGGGCTCGCCGGGCAGCGGCGCGATCGTGAAGCCCGCGGCGAGGCCGTAGTTGCGGATGTCGAGCACGTGTTTGGCGCCCTGGAGGCTGTGCACGGCCTGCTCGAAGTAAGGCGCAAGCGCTTGCACGCGCGCGATCGCGTCCTCTTTTTGCAGCAGGTCGAGCGCCGCGAGGCCCGCCGCGCAGGCCACGGGGTGCGCCGAATAGGTGTAGCCGTGCGGGAATTCGAGCATGTAGTCGGGCCCGCCGGCGGCCATGAAGGTGTCGTAGATTTCCTTGCGCGCGATCACCGCGCCCAGCGGCTGCGCGCCGTTGGTCACCTGCTTGGCCACGTTCATGATGTCGGGCGTCACGCCAAAGGCCTCGGCGCCGGTGTAGGCGCCCGCGCGGCCAAAGCCCGTGATGACCTCGTCGAAGATCAGCAGGATGTCGTGCTGCGTGCAGATTTCGCGCAGGCGCTCGAGGTAGCCCACGGGCGGAATCACCACGCCGCCCGAGCCCGAAAAGGGCTCGACGATCACGGCCGCGATGTTCGAGGCGTCGTGCAGCGCGATCAGGTCGAGCAGCCGGTCGGCCAGCTGGCGCCCGCCCTCGGCCGGCTGGCCCTTGGCAAATGTGCCCGCGGGCGGCTGCGTGTGCGGCAGGTGGTCGGCCTCCACGCCCTGGCCGTAGAACTTGCGGTTCGCGCCTATGCCGCCCACCGAGGTGCCGCCGAAGTTCACGCCGTGGTAACCCTTTTCGCGCCCGATCAGGCGCGTCTTGCCCGCCTGGCCCTTGAGGCGCCAGTACGCGCGCGCCATCTTGAGCGAGGTGTCGGCCGCCTCCGAGCCCGAGCCCGTGAAGAACACATAGTCGAGCCCCGCGGGCGTGAGCTCCTTGATTTTGTTGGCGAGCGCAAATGCAGCCGGGTGCCCGAACTGGAACGCCGGCGCGTAGTCGAGCGTGCGCGCCTGCTGCGCAATGGCTTCGGCGATCTCGCGGCGCGCGTGGCCCAGGCCCGTGCACCACAGGCCCGAGAGGCCGTCGAACACCTTGCGCCCGTCGGCGTCGGTGAAGTAGGTACCGCTCGCGGCGACGATCAGGCGCGGGTCGGCCTTGAACTGGCGGTTCGCGGTGTAGGGCATCCAGTGCGCGTCGAGCCAGGCGGCGTCGCGGCGCAAGGGTGCAGGAAAGGGCGCGGGAAAGGGCGCAGATTCGGCGGGGGCAAGCGTCATGGCAGTCTCCCAAGGCGGGCGGAAAAACAAAGGCGCCTATTGTTCGCCGCGTCCATAATGCCTCCAATAGTGCAATATCACCGTTTACTTGAATATCTATGCAAGTAAATCCCGCCCCCCTGCCGCCCACCGACGGGCGCCAGCGTGCCGTGCTGGGCCAGCTCAGCGACATGGACTTGCGCCTGCTGCAGGTGTTCAAGAGCGTGGTCGAGTGCGGCGGCCTGGCCGCGGCCGAGCTCGAACTCAACATCGCCACGAGCACCATCAGCCGCCACCTCAAAGACCTGGAAACGCGCCTGGGCCTGGTGCTGTGCCGGCGCGGGCGCGCGGGCTTTGCGCTCACGCCCGAAGGCCGGCGCGTGTACGAGGAAACGCTGCGCCTGCTCGATGCGGTGCAGGCGTTTCGCCGCGGCGTGGACGACATCCACGCGCGCTTGGGCGGCCCGCTGGCGCTCGCCGTGTTCGACCAGACCGCGAGCAACCCGGCCGCGCGCATCCACGCGGCGATTGCCGAGTTCACACGCCAGGCGCCCGGCGTACACCTGGAGCTGCACGTGGGCAGCATCCAGACGATCGAGCGCGGCGTGCTCGAAGGGCGCTTTCAGGTCGGCATCATCCCCGCGCACCGCAACGTGGCGAGCCTGCTCTACACGCCGCTGTTCGAGGAGACCATGCTGCTGTATTGCGGCGCCGGACACCCCTTGTTCGGCGCCGACCACGCTGCGCTCGACTGGGACGCACTGCGCCGCTACCCGTTCGCGGGCCTGGGCTACCACTCGCCCAACATGGAGCTGAGCCACCAGGCGCAGCTCACGCGCAGCGCCACGGGCTTCGACCAGGAGGCCATCGCCACGCTGATCCTCTCGGGCTGCTTTCTGGGCTTTTTGCCCGACCATTACGCCGCGGCCTTCGTGCGCGCGGGCCGCATGCAGGCCGTGCGACCTGCGCTGCTGCGCTACAGCTGCAGCTTCGTGGGCCTACTGCGCCGCTCGCCCGCGCCCACGCGCGCAGCGCAGCTGCTGCAGCGCTGCCTGGTCGCCGCGCACTCCAGCATCAGCACTTGCGATCCGCTGCCGGCCTGAAAGCGCCATTCGAAGAATCAAAGCGTTGCATACAAAGTGCAGCGGTCAACTGCCGGATTTAGGTTCAACCGCCTGCGCCGCCAAGTGCTGCACCAGCCAGTCTGCGAAGCCAGCCTTGCGTGCCGGGCGCACCGACATGGCCGCCAAAAGCATAGATCGCAGCATATTCATGCCCCTTGCGCCATGGCCGCCGGCACGGCATCTGGGCGTTCTTTGCTGCGCTGCGCACGCGCCCAGGCTTTTTCATGAAAAAAGAAGGCCACAGCCTGCACGCTGGGCTCCAGCAGACTCAGCGTGAACGCTGCCCACAAGTTGCCTGTGACCGCATAAGCCACCAAGGCGGCCACGCAAATGTGGATTGCATAGTAGCTCACCGTCTTGAGCAGCATGGTCTTGTTTTCCCGAAGGGTGCGACGAATCAAGCGCATAGCCATACTCCTTTTGCTTTTACGCAAATGGTAGTGATTCTCAACTGCTATTCCAATCGATTTTCCCTAAGCTCCCCATAGCAGCCGAACAACCCTCAGCCTCTCAAGTCAGCACGCGGCCATCGCCCTTGAGCATGGACAGCTCGACGAAGCGCGACGCCACGTGGCGCGTGGGCGACAGGCTGACCTGAAAGCCGCCGAACGCCGTCTCGCCCAGCGATTCCAGACCGGCCACCAGCCCATCGCGCGTCGGTTTGGACGCGCGCCTGAGCCCTTCTGCGAACAGCTTGGCCGCCAGATAGCCTTCCATGCTCGAATAGTTGACCTGCACGTTGCCGGCCTTTTTCGCTGCGGCGACGAATTCGCGCGTGATGCCGTTGGCCGCGTTGTAGGGCGAAGGCACAACCTGCGACACCACCACGCCCTCGGCGTCCCTGCCCAGCTCGTCGGCCAGTGCCTGCGTGCCCACGAAGGAGACGTTGTAAAACAGCCCGCCATAGCCGGCCTTGCGCGCCGCGCGCACGAAGGCCGCGCAGGACTTATAGGCACTGACCTGCACCACGGCGTCGGGCGCAGCCGCGGCTAGCGTGGCCACGGCCTTGGCGACATCGACCGAATTGCGCTCCACGGTCGCGGTCGCCACGGGCTTGAGGTTCTGCGCGGACAAGGCCAGGCGCACGCCGTCGAGGCCGGCCTGGCCGTAGGCGTCGTTCTGGTGGAACACCGCAATTTTTTTCAGGCCCAGGTGCGTGAGCTGTTTGACGATCAGCGCGGTCTCGTCGTTGTACGAGGCGCGCAGGTGGAAAACGCTTTTGTGCAGGGGCTCGCGCAAGGCCATGGCGCCCGTGAACGGGGCGATGAAGGGCATCTGCGCGCGCGTGGCCAAGGGCAGCGCGGCCAGGCTCGTGGGCGTACCCACATAGGCAAACAGCGCGAACACGTCTTCGCTCAGCAATTTGCGCGTGTTTTCCGCGCAACGCTCGGGCTCGTAGCCATCGTCCATGGTGCGGATGACGATGGTGCGCCCGCCCATGCCCCCTTGTGCATTCAGCTGGTCGAAATACAGCTTGGCGCCGCTGTGGTATTGGATGCCGAGCTGCGCCGCCGGCCCGGTAAAGGGCGCGGACTGGCCCAGCACGAGGCGGCTTTCCTGCGCGCGCACGGCGGGCAGGCCGAGCACGGTGGCGGCGGCAATGGAAAACTGGCGGCGATTGGGCATGGGTTCTCCCTCAGAAAAAATGCAGAAAAGACTAGGAGCCTGTCGGACTTTGGAATCGTCGGCTGCGAATGCGCCGCAGCGGCCCATTTTTTATCGTCTTCTTGCCCCATAGCACCACTATGGGGCGGCGAATCCGGCAAAAACTGGCCTCGCCGGGGCGCATTCTCGCTTTCGACGTCCAAAGCCCGACAGGCTCCTAGGCACGCGGCACCCGCAGGCGGTCAGGCTCCTAGATGCCGCGCCACGCAAACAGGGCACCATCGTAGCGTGCGTGTGCGAACGAACGCACAACTGCCCCGGCGGTGCCCGCGGCGGGTTTGCCCGGCGCAGGCAGATGGCAGTTATAAAATCCGCCTCCTCCGAGGAGCGTTGCAGCGTCCCCAGTCACCAGCCGGTGGCCCCAGGGCGTGAGGCTCGGACATCGTGTTTTGCAACGACGCTCATCCACCATGCCGGTGCGGTGAGTCGTTTTTTGCTCCCGCGCCGGTGCTGACTTTTCAGGAGCACACCATGAACGCCCCTCTTCCCACCACCGCGGCCACCGACTGCGTCATTGCCAACATCGGCCTGGCCGACTGGGGACGCAAGGAAATCCGCATCGCCGAGACCGAGATGCCCGGCCTGATGGCCATCCGCGAAGAATTCGCGCCCAGCCAGCCGCTCAAGGGCGCACGCATCGCGGGCAGCCTGCACATGACGATCCAGACCGCCGTGCTGATCGAGACGCTGCAGGCGCTGGGCGCGCAGGTGCGCTGGGCTTCGTGCAACATCTTCAGCACGCAGGACCACGCTGCCGCCGCGATCGCCGCCGCGGGCACGCCGGTGTTCGCCGTCAAGGGCGAGAGCCTGGCCGAATACTGGGATTACACGCACCGCATCTTCGAGTTCGGCCCCGCGGGCGCGCCAGGCGAAGGCCCGAACATGATCCTCGACGACGGCGGCGACGCCACGCTGCTCATGCACCTGGGCCAGCAGGCCGAGCAAGACCCTTCCGTGCTCGCGCACCCCGGCAGCGAGGAAGAGCGCGTGCTCTTTGCCGCGATCCGCGCCAAGCTCGCGCAGGATGCACGCTGGTACAGCCGCAAGAGCGCGCAAATCATCGGCGTGACCGAAGAGACCACCACGGGCGTGCACCGCCTGAAGGAAATGTCGGCCAAGGGCACGCTCAAATTCCGCGCGATCAACGTCAACGACTCGGTCACCAAGAGCAAGTTCGACAACCTCTACGGCTGCCGCGAATCGCTGGTCGATGGCATCAAGCGCGCCACCGACGTGATGGTGGCGGGCAAGATCGCCGTGGTCTGCGGCTATGGCGACGTGGGCAAGGGCTCGGCGCAGGCGCTGCGCGCGCTCTCGGCGCAGGTCTGGGTGACCGAGATCGACCCGATCTGCGCGCTGCAGGCCGCGATGGAAGGCTACCGCGTCGTCACCATGGACGAGGCCGCGCCGCTGGCCGACATCTTCGTCACTGCCACGGGCAACAAGAGCGTGATCACCTTCGCGCACATGGCACGCATGAAAGACCAGGCCATCGTCTGCAACATCGGCCACTTCGACAACGAGATCGACGTCGCGAGCCTCGAAGCCCAGTGCCAGTGGGAAGAGATCAAGCCGCAGGTCGACCACGTGATCTTTCCCGATGGCAAGCGCATCATCCTCTTGGCGCGCGGGCGCCTCGTGAACCTGGGCTGCGGCACGGGGCACCCGAGCTACGTGATGAGCAGCAGCTTCGCGAACCAGACGCTCGCGCAGATCGAGCTCTTCACGCAGCGCGACGCCTACGAGGTCGGCAAGGTCTATGTGCTACCCAAGCACCTCGACGAAAAGGTGGCGCGCCTGCAGCTCTCCAAGCTCGGCGCCAGGCTCACCGAGCTGACCGACACGCAGGCCGCCTACATCGGCGTGCCCAAGCAAGGGCCGTACAAGCCCGACACGTATCGCTATTGATTGTGTAGCTGCAAGCGCTTTACAGATGCGCTCTATAGGCCGATTTCATTCAAAACACCCAGCGTGCGTGCCGATCAACTGCTCGTCGAACGCGGCCTGGCCACGAGCCGCAGCCAGGCGCAGCGCCTGATCGCGGCGGGCGCCCGCTGGCGTTCGCCCACCGGCTGGCGGCCGCTGGCCAAGGCCGACGATCTGCCAGCCGATGCCGAGCTGCAGCTACTCGACGCAGCCGAGGCGCGCTACGTCTCGCGCGGCGGGCTCAAGCTCGCAGGTGCGCTCGCTGCCACGGGGCTGGACGTGCGCGGCTGGGCTTGCCTGGACGTGGGCCAATCGACCGGCGGCTTTACCGACTGCCTGCTGCAGCACGGCGCCGCGCGCGTGGTCGGCGTCGATGTGGGCCAGGGCCAGCTGCACCCGCGCCTGCGTGCCGACGCGCGCGTGCGATGCCTGGAGCAATGCAACGCGCGCCACCTGAGCGCATCTTATTTGATAGCTGCTTATGCTTATCCATCAAGCGCTGGTGGCCAATTTGACCCAAAATCCGGGGCCGGCTTCGATCTCGTCACGGGCGATCTCTCGTTCATCTCGCTCACACTGGTGCTGCCCGCGCTCGTGCCGCTCGTCAAACCCGGCGGTGCGCTGTTGATGCTGGTCAAGCCGCAGTTCGAGCTGCAGCCCGCGCAGATCGGCAAGGGCGGCATCGTGCGCGACCCGGCGCTCTATGCGCTCGTCGAGCAGCGCATCCGCGCGGCCTGCGCGGCGCTGGGCTTGGCCGAATTGCAGTGGCTGGCCAGCCCCATTGCGGGCGGCGACGGCAACCGCGAATTTTTCATTTTTGCAAGGAGAGGGCATGACCTCGAGCCCACCACAAGCCATGCAGCAAGCCCGCCATGAAGCGCCGGCACGGCTGCCGCTGAGTTTCGAATTCTTCCCGCCCAAGACGCCCGAGGGCGTGGAAAAACTGCGCACCGTGCGCCGCGCGCTCTATGCGCTCGCGCCCGAGTTCTGCTCGGTCACCTACGGCGCGGGCGGCTCCACGCACGAGGGCAGCTTTGCCACCGTGCGCGAAATTCTGGCCGAGGGCGTGCCCGCAGCCGCGCATTTCTCGTGCATCGGCGCCACGCGCGCCTCGGTGCGCGCGCAGCTGCAAGAGCTGCAGGCCATGGGCGTCAAGCGCCTGGTCGCGCTGCGCGGCGACCTGCCCAGCGGCTACGGCCTGGGCGGCGAATTCCACTACGCGAGCGAGCTCGTCGCATTCATCCGCGCCGAAACCGGGCGGCACTTTCACATCGAAGTCGCCGCCTACCCCGAGACGCACCCGCAGGCGCGCTCGCCCGCAGCCGACCTGCAAGCCTTCGTGGCCAAGCTGCGCGCCGGCGCCGATTCGGCCATCACGCAGTATTTCTACAACGCCGATGCGTACTTTCGCTTCGTCGATGAGCTGCAGCGCCTGGGCGCCGACGTGGCGCGCGTGCCCATCGTGCCCGGCATCATGCCCATCACGGGCGCGACGCAGCTGCTGCGCTTTTCCGACACCTGCGGCGCCGAAGTGCCGCGCTGGATCCGCCTGCGCCTGCAGGCCTTCGGCGACGACACGGCCAGCATCAAAGCCTTTGGCCTCGACGTGGTGGCGGCGCTGTGCGAGCGCCTGATCGCCGGCGGCGCTCCGGCCTTGCACTTTTACACCATGAACCAGAGCGCGGCCACACTCGCCATCTGCGCCCGCCTACAGGGCGCGCGGCAGGCCTGATGCGCTCTGCGCCGGCGCCTTCACGCCTGCACCAGCAACTGGTGCGCCGCGTTCCCGTCCTGCGCGAGCAGTTGGCTCAGTTGCGGCAATGCCGCCTGCAAAGCGGGCTTGAGTGTGTAGGGTGGGTTGATCACGAACATGCCGCTTGCGGGCAGGCCGGGGCGGCGCGATGCACCCAGCACAGGCGCGCCGAGCTTGGCCGACTTCACCGTGAGCGTCGCGTGCAGCCAGGGTTTTCCGGCCTTGGTCGCGAGGGCCTTGAGGCGGCGCGGCAGATCGTGCGCCTCGGGGCGGCCGATGATGGGGTGCCAAATGGCGTAGGTGCCCGTGGCAAAACGCCTGAGCGCGTCCGCCACCAAGTCCTGCACGTGCCCGTAATCGCTCTTTAATTCGTAGCTAGGATCGCACAGCACAAAGGCGCGGCGCGACGGTGGCGGCAAGAACTTTTTATAACCCTCGAAGCCATCCTCGTGCAGCACGGCCACCTGGCGCCCTGCCTCGAGCTGCGCCACGTTGCGCGTGAGCGCGCGCAGGTCGCTCGGGTGCAGCTCGAACAGCTTGAGCTTGTCCTGCGGGCGCAGCAGGTGCTGGATGATGAAGGGCGAGCCTGGATAGACCTTGACGCCAGCGCCCGCGTTGAAGGCACGCACCAGCTCCAGATACGCCTGCAAGGCCGGCGCCAGCGCCGCCGCATCCGCCTGCGCGAGGCGCAAAACGCCATCGGCCGCCTCGCCGCTCGTGCGTGCATAGTCGCCATCGAGCCGGTACAGGCCCGCGCCGGCATGGGTGTCCAGCACCGTGAGCGCAGCGTCCTTTTGTAGGAGGTGCTGCAACATGGCAATCAACACGGTGTGCTTGAGCACGTCCGCATGGTTGCCCGCGTGAAAGGCGTGGCGGTAACTGAACATGGCGCAATGGTAACGAGTGCGTGGCCGCCTGCACAAAAAATCCCCGAAATCGGCGCCAATTTCATATAATTGACGGTTTTGCAGCGCGAGGCCGGTCCCGCGGCGAAAATCAAAGAGTGCAGCAGGGCAACCCAAAGCACCCTTTACCACCCACCTAAGAGGCTTTCACCAGAAAAGCACCGACCGTGGAAAAGGACCGCCCAAACCACTTCTTTTCAAAGAGAAAACCCATGACCACCACGTACAGCGCCAAACCCGCTGATGTGACGCATGAGTGGTTTGTGATTGACGCCACCGACAAGGTGCTAGGCAGGGTAGCCAGCGAAGTTGCCCACCGCCTGCGCGGCAAACACAAAGCCATTTATACGCCTCACATCGACACCGGGGATTACATCGTCGTCATCAACGCTGCCCAGCTCAAAGTCACCGGCAACAAGCAGCTCGACAAGATGTACTACCGCCACACCGGCTACCCCGGCGGCATCAAAGCCACCAACTTCCGCGATCTGCAGGCCAAGCACCCCGGCCGCGCGCTCGAAAAGGCCGTCAAGGGCATGCTGCCCAAGGGCCCGCTCGGCTACGCCATGATCAAAAAGCTCAAGGTGTACGGCGGCGCAAAGCATCCGCACACCGCCCAGCAGCCCAAAGTGCTGGAAATCTAAGGAGCCATTGCAATGATTGGTGAATGGAACAATGGCACCGGCCGCCGCAAGTCCAGCGTGGCCCGCGTCTTCATGAAAAAGGGCTCCGGCAAGATCACGATCAACGGCAAGGACATCCAGTCCTACTTCGGCCGTGAAACCTCGATCATGATCGCCAAGCAGCCGCTCGCGCTGACCAACCATCTCGAAACTTTCGACATCCAGGTCAACGTGCACGGCGGCGGCGAATCCGGCCAGGCCGGCGCCACGCGCCACGGTATCACCCGCGCGCTGATCGACTACGACGCCACGCTCAAGCCCGCGCTGAGCCAAGCCGGCTTCGTGACGCGCGACGCCCGTGAGGTCGAACGTAAAAAGGTCGGCCTGCACTCCGCACGCCGCGCCAAGCAGTTCTCCAAGCGCTGAGCTGGTCTGCTTTGCCCACAAAAAAACCGCCTTCGGGCC
>CAVPUD010000051.1:0-56201 GCA_963708545.1 uncultured beta proteobacterium
CCCCCATCATCGCCGAGGCCGGCACACGGCAATCCTCGAACACCAATTCGCCGGTGGGCGAGCCGCGGAAGCCCATCTTGTCCAGCTTCTGCGCCACCTTGAAGCCGGGCCGGTCGGTTTCCACGATGAAGGCGGAAATGCCCTTGGCGCCCCTCGACCTGTCGGTCTTGGCATAAAGCAGGACCACGTCGGCGATCGGGCCGTTGGTGATGTAGATCTTCGAGCCGTTGATGACATAGTCGTCGCCGTCGCGCACGGGCTGTCGTGGACATCGAGCCGAGCGCGTCCGAGCCAGCGCCCGGTTCGGTCAGGCCGAGCGCGCCGACTAGTTCGCCCGAACACAGGCCGCGGCATGTATTTCCGGACCTGCTCCTCGGAGCCGTTGCGCAGGATGTTGTTCAGGCACAGGTTGTCATGCGCCCCGTGCGAGAGGCCGACGGCGGGGTTCCATTTCGAGATCACCCCGGAGACGAGCGCTTGGGTGAATTCGTTCTGCCCCGAGCCGCCCAGTGCCTCGGGCGCGGTGATGCCCAGCAGGCCCAACTCGCCCATCTGTTTGAACAGATCTTCCGGCCACCATTCTTCTGCATCCATTTTTTCCTGCAACGGATGAAGCACTTCGCGCGCGGAGCGATCCACGTGATCGACAATCTGCCGCTGTTCGGCGGTCAGCGAATAGTTGGCCTTTATGGCTTCGAACGCGGCCATGTCCGGCTTGGCGCGAACGTCCACGATCGATCCTCCCAATGCAGCACGGCTTGTGCTATTGCGCAAAATCAAACATATGTTAGAAAATCTTTCAAGCAGCGCTTTGCGGAACTCGACGCCGGAGGCAGCATGGGGAGTTGGGGTGGCGCGGGGGCGGCTGAGGGGGACAGGGAGGCCCGAGGCGGCCTGTGGCACGAGCGCGCGAGGTGGCGGGCAGGATCTGCGCGATGGACGAAGACCGCAGGGCACGGGCTTCGCCCGGATGCTGCCAGAAATCGGAATCCCGCTGCCCGCAAATATGGCCGCAGACTTGGCCGCAGACCTGGCCGCCCGCAACCGCCTGCCGGCCCGGCAGGCGGCATGAGGGGTTGCACATCTGCGAGGGCAGCTTACACACGTGGCGGCCGCATGGTGATCGAGACCAGCCGTATCGTGATCGGGGAGGGCTCACTCATGGGACCGCTGGAGGGCATACGTGTCATTGATCTGACAAGCGTGGTGATGGGGCCGTTTGCGACCCAGAATCCTGGGCGATTTCGGCGCCGATATCATCAAGGTCGAGGCGCCCGAAGGCGACCTTGTAAGAAAGATCGGTCCCGGCCGCCACCAAGGCATGGGGGCGATCTACATGAATTCGAACCGGTCCAAACGCTCGATCAACCTGGACCTGAAGTTGCCGGCAGGGCGCGAGACGTTTCTCAGATTGTGCAAGTCCGCCGACGTGGTGGTTTGCAACGTGCGCGCGAAAGCCATGCAGCGCCTGGGTCTCGACTACGAGGCGATCAAGGCCGTCAATCCCCAGATCATCCATGCCGGCCTCTACGGGTTCGATCAGAGCGGCCCCTATGCCGACCGCCCGGCCTATGACGATCTGATACAGGGTGCGGCGACCTTGCCCTATATCTACCAGCGGGCAACGGGGCACGAGCCGCGATTTGTTCCCTCGGCGATCGCGGACCGGATCGTCGCGCTGTACGCCGTGGGCGCGATCACGTCGGCGCTGGTGGAGCGGTCCCGCACCGGTCTGGGTCAATCCGTTTCAATACCGATGTTTGAAACCGTTGTCTCGGTGATGATGGCCGATCACCTCGGAGGTCTCACCTTCGATCCCCCACTGGACCAGGGCGGCTATACGCGCCAATTGTCGCCCTATCGTCGGCCCTACGAAACAAGCGACGGATATATCTGCACCGCGATCTTTGCGGACCAGCACTGGGAAAGATTTCTGGTCGCCCTTGGTTTGACGGACCTTCCGTCAACCGACCCCCGCTTCCGGGATTTCCAGAGCAGGTACGCCAATATTGATGGCGTGAATGCATGGCTTTTCGAAACCTTCAAGACACGCTCGACCGAAGAATGGCTCAGACTGCTTGAAGATGCCGACATCCCCGTGATGCCGATGCACGATTTCGCCAGCATCATGAAAGACCCCCATCTTGTGGCCACCGGGTTCTTCAAGACGACGGATCACCCGACCGAGGGCAGGATCCACGAAATGGCAATACCGGCCGGCTTCTCCCGCACGCCTCCCCAGCCATCGGGCCCTGCCCCGCGACAGGGAGAGCATGGCGAGACGATCCTGCGCGAGATCGGATTGACACCACAGGAGATCGACGCCCTTCGCGCCGCCAACGTGCTGCTCGACGCGAATTGACCAACGGGGGACCGCCCATGGCAGTTTTCCGGTCGAGGATGCAGAGCGGGGGGAGGAGAGTCTTGCCTTTGCGCCTGCGGACACAACATCCGCAGGATCCTGACCCACCTCAGGGCCCGGCCTGCCTGGATCATCGCTGCCCTGCGGGTCGCCGAAAACGCGCAGGATCAGCGGCAACAGGCCGTCATGGCAGGATGAACGTATTGTTCAGAGCAAGCTGACGCAACAACGCCCGTGCCGAGGCAAATGTTGCCGAGATGTTGCAAAGCGGTCGGAAATGCGAAGGCCGCCCCGAAGGACGGCCCACTGACGCATTGAAATTGTTCGGAGATTTGGTGGAGCCAGGGGGGATCGAACCCCCGACCTCTTGAATGCCATTCAAGCGCTCTCCCGATCTGAGCTATGGCCCCACTCAAGGTCTCGTGCCGATTGGGGCGGCGCGATGCGCGGTGTTTACGGAAGGGCGTGGGGGGGTGCAAGTGGAAAAATCGCCCCCCCGGCCGACCGGAAATCACACGTCTTCCTCGTCCCCGGCCACGTCGGCCAGGTCGTCCAGCGAGACGTTGTCGTCGCCGTCATCTTCCAGCAGATCGTCGTCGAGTTCGGCGTCTTCCGTGCCTGCGGGTTCCAGCAGGTCGTCCTCGGCCTCGATATCCTCGACCGGGACATCCTCGTCCTTCTGGGGCGTGACGCGGGCGATCACCGAAGCGGCCAGCTTGCGGCGGGCTGAATTCCGATATCGACCACCTCGCCGGTATAGGGGCTGACGACCGGCGTGCGGTTCATGTCGTAAAAGCGCTTGCCGGTGGTGGGGCACAGGCGCTTGGTGCCCCAGTCTTCCTTGGGCATGGGTCGTCCCTTCGGTTCAGGCCCGCGCGCGCAGCCTTGCGCCGCGCCGGGCAGTCTATTCGGAAGGCCGCCCCTTGCCATAGCGCGGGACGGCTGTCAAACGCTTTCGCAGCCGGGCCCGGATGCGCCTTCGGCCGCCGTGATTTAAGGGGGAAGTGGCGGGGGAAATGATGGCCGTTCTGCCCGGCGCGCCGCCGATCGAGATCGTGATGAAACGTTCGGGCAAGGCGCGGCGATTCTCGCTGCGGGTGTCGCGGCTGGACGGGCGGGTGACGCTGACCCTGCCCGCGCGCGCGAGAGAGACCGAGGCGTTGCGGTTCCTGCAGGCGCAGGAGGGCTGGCTGCGCCAGACCCTGGCCGAGATGCCCGAAGTCACGGGCGAGACGGTGCGGATCGGCGGCAGGATTCCGCTGGAAGGGCGGCTGCTGCGGCTTGAGGCGGCAACGGGCCGCTCGGTGCGGGTCGAGGGCGAGCGGCTGCTGGTGCCGGGCGATCCGGCGCAGGCGGGCGCGCGGGTGGCGGCCTGGCTGAAGGTGCTGGCGCGCGACCGGCTGGCGCGGGCCTCGGGCCATTATGCGGCGCTGGTGGGGCGCAGCTACACGGGGCTCACGCTGCGCGACACCCGGTCGCGCTGGGGGTCGTGCAGCCCGGCGGGGGCGCTGATGTATTCCTGGCGGCTGATCATGGCGCCTCCCCCGGTGCTGGCCTATGTGGCCGCGCACGAGGCGGCGCATCTGGTGGAGATGAACCATTCCGCCGCCTATTGGGCGGTCGTCGGCCGCATCCACCCCTTCTGGCAGCGCGAGCGGGCCTGGCTGCGGGCCGAGGGGCAGTCGCTGCACCGCTATCGCTTTGGCGATTGACCGGGACGGCGGCGGGGTGTTCCCTGCCGGGATGACCGCCGCCGCCACCACGCGCCTGTCCGACCCCAGCGCCGCCGCGCATGAGCGGCTGTACCGGACCCTGCGCCAGCAGGTCATGCATGGCGAACTGGCGCCGGGCCAGCCGCTGACGCTGCGCGGCCTGGCCAGGCAGTTCGGCGTGTCGATGACCCCAGCGCGTGAGGCGGTGCGGCGCCTTGTGGCCGAGGGGGCGCTGACGCTGTCATCCTCGGGGCGGATTTCGACCCCGGAACTGAGCCCCGAGCGGATCGAGGAACTGGCCGCGATCCGTGCCATGCTGGAGCCCGAGATGGCGGCGCGCGCCCTGCCGCGGGCGCATTTCGCGCTGATCGAGCGGCTTGGAGCGATCAATGTCCTGAATGCCGAGGCGGTGGCGAGGCAGGATGCGGTGGCCTATCTGCGGACCAACCTCGAGTTCCACCGCACCCTTTATCTGCGCGCCCAGACCCCGGCCATGCTGGCGATGTGCGAGACGGTCTGGCTGCAGCTTGGCCCGACGATGCGCGCCCTTTATGCAAGGCTGCGCCGCAACGAGCCGCCCCAGCACCACCGCCACATCCTCGCGGCCCTGCGCGCGGGGGACGAGCCGGGGCTGCGGCTGGCCGTCCGGACCGACGTGACCCAGGGCCTGCGCCATCTGGCCGGCTAGTGGGCGTTGTTGCGAAACTCACGCGTGAGACATGAGAGCCGCTTTCCCCGCCAGCATCAGGCCACGCGGACGATCTCGGCCGTTCCGAGGGCCGAGAAGCGGTTCATGAGTGCAATGCGGTTCCGGATTTCGGCAGTCTTGGCGGTCGGGGTCTCTGGCGGCGATGCGTTCGCCAAAGGCCTTGAGGTCGAGCAGGTTGAGCGCGACAGGTTCGAGCGAACCTGCGAGGGCATCTTCGCCTCGAGCCGGCTTCGGACATGGTATCCGGTCCAGCGTTTCCAGAACGTCCGGCCATAGTGCCGGGTCGCGCGGAGGGTCCCGTTTCTGGCAGTCGCCGCCGGGCAGTCCTCTTTCCACGGCCGGCCATTCTTGCGGATCGGGATGATGGTGGTGGCCTGACGGCCGATGATGGCGGTGTGGCAGCGGCGGGTGTCACAGGCGCCATCGGCGGTGACGGTGCCGATTGCTTCGCCTTTGGAGATCTGGTCGGGCAGGTACGGCAATACGGGACTATCGCCGTCGCTGCCGGGAGTGAATTCCACCGCCCGGATATCCGAAGTGGCCGTATCCATGGCCAGATGCACCTTGCGCCATTGGCGTCGGCCCTGAACGCCGTGCCTGCGCGCCTGCCGCTCGCCATCGCCGGGGAACTTGATCCCCCTCGCCATGGTCTCTCGGACCGGTGGCGTTCCCATGGCTCGATGTCCACCAGCAGGTTCAGAGGGCCATCGGAGCGCCGGCAGGGGATCTGGACGGCCAGTGTCTTCTGTCGCCGGCACAGGGAGGTGCAATCCGGCACGGCCCAGTCCAGGTCCGCCATCTTGAGCAGGCTGGCCACCATCCCGGTCGTCTGTCGCACTTTGGCAAGCAGGCCGGAGACACACTCTGCCACCAACTTTTGGGTTTGCGCACAGGCCTGCGCAGGGAGCTCCGACACCGTGCGCTCGATCGCGAGATATCTGCGGGTCGCTTGCGCAAAGCGCCGGTCACACTCCAGCAGACGACGGTTTTGTTCCGCCAGCAATGACAGGCGCATCGCCTCAGGCGAGGAAGCGTCCGTGCTTACAGGCTGCGCGGCCACTGACCCGCCAGACTCCGTGGCCGTGGGGGGCTCCTCCTTTTGCCCCGATGTTATCAATGTACGGCGGACATCGACATCACATTTTTCCGGGATGACGCGGACTCTTATCAGCCCCAGGTCGCGCAAGGTAGAAATCTGCTGCGCCGACGCAATGCGAAAACTGTTCACAGGAAAAGGATGATTCATCCAGCCCACCTCCAACTGGATGAACATGCCGACGCAAAGCTGATCGATGTCGATGTAAATGGAAGAAGTCACTGTAAACAATGGGCCCTACCGTTACGCCCTACTGCACATTGTTCACAAATTATGACCTCTGCGCACACAGAAAACGACTTTAGCTCTGAAAAATGTAGCTCCATGCGAAAAAACCACGCGCATGTTCTCGCCCCGGATCCCGCCTAGGAGCCTGTCGGGCTTTGGGCGTCGAAAGCGAGAATGCGCCCCAGCGAGACCAGTTTTTGCCGGATTCGCCGCCCCATAGTGGTGCTATGGGGCAAGAAGACGGTAAAAAATGGGCCGCTGCGGCGCATTCGCAGCCGACAATTCCAAAATCTGACAGGCTCCTAAACCCAGAACCTCAGGCGCACCACAGCGAGGACTTGGCGATGACATCCATCCACAACGCCCAGCCGGCCATGGCACAGAGCAACACCCCGGCGAGCCGCGTCCCCCAGTCGGCCCGCGCGGCATTGAGGCGCATGCGCAACTGCCCCCAGATCCAGGGGCCGACAAGCAGCCAGATGCCGCTGCCAATACCGAACAGCGCCATGGCCCATGCGCCTTGCCACACCCCGCCACTCAAAGCCGCCACCAGCAGAGCGGAATACAACAAGCTGCACGGCATCAGCGCCCATAAAATTCCCACGAGCCCCAGCCCTGTGGGTGCCGCCGTCCATGATTGCATGCGGCGCCACACCGCACGCCCAGCCCGCTCCACCCAGGCGGGCTGGCGTGCTTGCAGCACCATCGCCAACCCCCATGCCAGAACGGCCACATGCATCAAAGTCCATACAGGCCGCAAGGCAGCCGTTTGCTGTGTCATCCAAGCCAAGCCATCCATGGCCAATGCGGCCAAGGCGCCTGCCAGTGCGTAGCCTGTCAAGCGCCCGACGTGAAAAGCCGCGAGCCGCTGACCTCCGCCGACACCGTTGGGCAGCCACCCTACTCTTCCTGTGCCTTGCGCCACCGCATCGCTTCTCACAACGGCTGCCGCCGAAGACCCACGCACCAGTGCTGCACAGGGCGCCGCACACATGGCAAGGCAATGCGGCCCCCCGACCAAGCCCATGAACAACGCTGTTAATGAAAAAGTGAGCAGCATGCGCAGATTACGCGGCCCTCAAGGCCGATTTTTCAAATGATGCGCGAAAAACGCGCTCTGTTGCGATCGGCCTGCAGATAGCGATCGAACTCCATCGCAATGCCGCGCACGAAAAACCACCCCATGGCAGTCACTTGAATGCCTTCGGGCCCCAGCACAACCAAGCCATGCGCGGCCAGACCCTCCAACTGCTCCAACTCCGCTGCGAAATATTTGCGAAAGTCGATCAGCCAAGCCTGCTCCACGGGTTCGAACAAAAGCTCGCCCTGGCACATCAGCGCCATGATGACCGCGCGGCGTATGAGGTCATCGCGCGACAGAGCCAGGCCACGCACCACGGGCAGGCGACCCCGATCCAAAAAGTCGTAATACTCTTCCAAGGTCTTGGCGTTCTGGCTGTAGGTGGCGCCAATCCGGCCAATGCCGGAAACGCCGAGGCCGATCAGGTCGCAATCTGGCTGGGTACTGTAGCCCTGAAAATTGCGATGCAGGCGCCCTTGCCGCTTGGCAACGGCCAACGCGTCCGTGGGCAAAGCGAAATGGTCCATGCCCACGTACACATAGCCCGCCCCCATCAAGGCGTCCAGCGAACGCGACAGCATCGATAGCTTGGCCTCGGCCCCTGGCAGCTCCTCAGCGTGGATGCGCCGCTGCGGCTTGAACCGGTCCGGCAGGTGCGCATAAGCATAGAGCGCAATGCGGTCGGGACGCAGCTGCTCAACGAGCGCCAGGGTTTTATCAAAAGACTCCGGCGTCTGCCGTGGCAAGCCATAGATCAAGTCCACATTGACGGACTCGAACCCCAAGGTTCGCGCAGTCTCCATGAGCGCGAACACCTGCTCGGCTGGCTGGATGCGATGCACGGCCTTTTGCACCTTGGGGTCAAAGTCCTGCACACCGAAGCTCAACCGGTTGAAGCCGAGTTCTGCCAGCAGCGCCAAACGCCCCGCATCCACCGTGCGCGGATCGACCTCTATGGAATATTCCCCCCCCGGAGTCAAGACAAAACTGCGCTGAAGCATGGCCATCAGTCTGCGCAAGCCGTCATCAGAGAGAAAGGTTGGCGTCCCACCGCCCAAATGCAACTGGCTGACCGGCTGGCCAGCGCCAAGCTGCGCCACATGCAAGTCCACCTCTTTCCCCAGATAGTCCAAGTAAAGCTCGGCACGCTCATGGTGCTTGGTGATGATCTTGTTGCAAGCGCAGTAGTAGCACAGCGACTCACAAAATGGGATGTGCACATAGATCGATAGTGGCAGAGCCGTCGCGCCGCCTAGGCGGCGCTGGGTAAGCGCAAGCACGTACTCCCTGTCGCGAAAAGCTTCGACGAAGCGATCAGCGGTAGGATACGAGGTGTAGCGGGGCCCCGGCACGTCGAACCGGCGCAGGAGCTCAGGCGAGACAACGGTCATATCAATCAATCCTTGCGAATTTTGCAACTGTGCCTTAGGCTTGGAAGCAACTTATTGACCTGAGTCAAGCTACCAACCATGTCGGCAAGCGCCGCTACCAGCGCGCAACCACCGCAGCCTTACCTCGAAAGCCATGAATCCTCAAACCATCAAAGTTGCCTGCTCCAACTGCAATTTGCGTGAGCTGTGCATGCCTGTGGGACTGAACGACGAACAACTGCAACGCATAGACGAGGTCGTCGCCGTGCGGCGCAAGGTCAAACGCGGCGGCACCCTGTTTCGCAATGGCGAAGCGTTCACTTCCCTGTACGCGATTCGCACCGGCTTTTTCAAGACCTGCATCACCACGGAAGACGGTCGTGATCAAGTGACTGGCTTTCAGATGGCAGGGGAAATCATTGGCCTTGACGGCATCGTCAACGACCACCACAGCTGTGATGCCGTAGCACTGGAAGACGCCGAGGTTTGCGTCATGCCGTTCGACCGCCTGGAAGAACTATCCCGAGAAGTCACGGCATTGCAGCACCATGTGCACAAGATTATGAGCCGGGAAATCGTGCGCGAACACGGCGTCATGCTGCTGCTGGGCAGCATGCGCGCCGAGGAGCGCCTCGCCGCCTTTTTACTCAATTTGGTGCAGCGCCTGCATGCACGCGGCTTCTCGCAATCGGAGCTGATTCTCCGCATGACACGCGAAGAGATTGGCAGTTATCTTGGCCTCAAACTGGAAACCGTGAGTCGCACTTTCTCAAAGTTTGTTGAAGAAGGCATTATCGAAGTCAAACAGCGCCATGTACGCATACTTGATGTGGAAGCTCTGCACAGCATCGTGAACAATCAACAGAACTACCACTAACGGCCAAGCCCACGCCCCAACAATTTTCAATATGGCCAGCATCCACTGGCCAGTGACTGATTCAACACGTAGTCTTGCGACAGTCGTCCGGCCTGTCTGACGCTGGAACAGGACAACGGTTCAGCTCAAAAGGCGACATCGCCAAGAGTGTAGTCAATGCACTCGAGGCCATGTTGACGATCCAGAAGACGAAAAACACAATGGTGTAAATCGCTTCGCGTGACATTGCCAGAGGGTGACCAAACCAATGCAAGTCCTGTGGATCGACCAAAGCAAATACCAGCATCTCTAAAATACCCGCCATCAAAAAGGCGGGCCAGGCAATCCACATCCATCTCTTCGATCCCATATATCGTCTCCTATTTATGCATCGATGAAATTATTTCAATGCGGCTGATCTTTGACAGGCGTAATAACATGGTTACGAGCTTTGAGAGCTGGCGCAAGGCTTTTTTCTGGTTGCGCCAGGGTCTTATTGATTTCAAGCCCGTGCTGATAGTAATCCTCATCAATCACCGGATCCGGCGTTCGAATCGCAACCCATAACGTCACAAACCCCGCAATGATTACGATAGCAGGGCCAGCGATCAAGAGCCACACATAACCAATTTTCCACCAAGGCTGCATATCGGAAGGGTGGCGGTCAGTTGTTGGCATAAAAATCCTAGAAATGGTGCTACACAAGCCCGTCAACGGGGCACGAGAAAAATAGATTTTTCTTCAATCCTAGCTTTGTCATCCAGTGACTCGATGACAAACCAGATAGGATGCGAACCGGGACTTGCTGCTCCATAAGGAATCTGCACCCGAACGGCTACCCAACGCGCCTCCGCAGGCCCTACATCGTACTCCGCATCCGATGCCATTTCAATGCCATCCAGTCCTTTGACGGAAATACGATAATGATGCGAGCGCTCCGTGGCGTTCATGATCTGCAAACGATAAACGTTTTCCAACCTGCCGCCCGCCACTATGCGCGACAACGCTGCGCGATCACGCACAACATCGACCTTCATCGGACTGCGCGTCGTCAGACTCACCAGCATTGCCACGCAAAGCAATAGCAACAGAGTGGCGTATATCAAAATACGCGGTCTCAATATCCTCCGCAGCATCTGCGCACGCGTCCAATGGTTACGCAGACCATTTTGCGTGACGTAGCGTATCAATCCTTTGGGATAATGCATCTTCTCCATGACGGAGTCGCATGCATCAACGCATAACCCGCAGCCTATGCACTCATACTGCAAGCCGTTGCGTATGTCGATACCCGTGGGACACACTTGCACGCAAAGCGTGCAGTCTATGCAATCCCCCAAACCTTTGGCCTTGTGATCAACATTTTTGTTACGCGGCCCGCGCGGCTCTCCACGCTCGGCGTCATAGCTGACAATCAGGGTGTCTTTGTCGAACATGGCACTCTGAAAGCGCGCATAAGGGCACATATATTTGCACACCTGCTCGCGCATGAAGCCGGCATTACCATAAGTGGCGAAGCCATAAAACAAAACCCAAAAAATCTGCCACCCGCCTTGCAAGGCCAGCAACTCACCACCTAATTGGCGAATCGGCACAAAATAACCGACAAAAGTAAACCCTGTCCACAGAGCAACAGCAATCCACAAAAATTGTTTGAGAAATTTCTTGCGAATTTTCTCGAAATTCCAAGGCCCGGCATCGAGGCGCAAACGCGCCGTGCGATCGCCCTCCACCTTGTGCTCTATCCACATGAAAATCTCGGTATACACCGTCTGCGGACAGGCGAAACCACACCACAAACGCCCCGCCACTGCAGTAAACAGAAAGAGTGAAAGCGCCGAAATGATGAGCAGCCCCGTGAGATAAATGAAATCCTGCGGGTAAAGTACCAGACCAAAAATATAAAAACGCCGCGCCCCCAAATCAAACAGCACCAGCTGGCGCTCGCCCCATTGCAGCCAAGGCAATCCATAAAACACCAGCTGAGTCAGAAATACCATCACCCAGCGCCAGCGCGCAAAAAAACCGCTGATGGATCGGGAGTAAATTTTTTTGTGGACTTCGTAGAAAGAAACGAGGCCCTCGGACTCCGAAGGATCAGCGGGGGCAGCGGGGGCAGCGGTGATAGGTATGACCTTGCGGGGAGGCTGGTCGGTGGAACTCATAATTCAGAGGCATCCATTAAAAAACAAATCACCAAAAAAGTTTTGCCGGACGAAAGACGTCATTGAACACAATGCGTCTTTCCATTTCGGCTACTCTTCAAGCCGTGGCCTATTTCGCGGCGACGTTGGAATTATTGGACAACCCCCACACATAAGCGGCGAGGACGTGAATTTGATCCTCGGTGAGCTTGTCTTTCTGCTCCGGCATCTGATTGGTCTTGCCATTGTTGATCATGGCGATGATCACATCCTCACCGTAGCCATGCAACCAGATATCGTCCGTCAGATTGGGAGCCCCGAGATCCTGGTTACCTTTTCCGTCCATTCCATGACAGGCGGCGCAGGCCGCAAACTTGGGCTTCCCAAGTGCGGCACGCACAGAGTCATGCGGGCTGTTCGAGAGACTGAGCACGTAGTGGGCTACGTTGCGCACGTCCTCGGCCGTGCCAACTGCTGCGGCCATGGGCGGCATGATGCCAATGCGTCCGCTGGTAATGGTCTCCTGGATTTTGGCTGGTGTACCGCCGTGCAACCAGTCGTTGTCTGTCAGGTTGGGGAAGCTCTTGCTACCGCGCGCATCAGAGCCGTGGCATTGCGCGCAATTGTTCATGAACAACCGATCACCAATGGCCATTGCCTGCGGGTCCTTGGCGAGGTCTTCTGCTTTCATCGCGCGAAAACGTGCATACAGGGGCTCGAGCTCAGCCTTGGCCTTGGCCATTTCAGCCTCATACTGTCCTTGCTCGGACCAACCGAGTTTGCCACCAAATTTCCCTAATCCAGGATAGGCTACCAAATAGACGATAGCGAAAACGAGAGTGATCACGAACAACCAGACCCACCAACGCGGCAAAGGGTTATTCATTTCGGCGAGATTCTCATCCCACACGTGGCCAGTGGTATTATCACTGCTGGCTGCGACCTTCTTGCGCGCCGTCGTCCACAGCAACAGAAAACACGCGACGATGCCAATAATAGTTATCCAAGTCACATAATGTGACCAAAAATCGCTGGTGAAATCGCTCATGGGATTCTCTCGATGTAATTGATTTCATTCCTGCTCGAAGGGCAGACGCGCTGCCTCATCGAATGCAGTCCGATTGCGCCCCAAATAGGCCCACACGCAAATTCCGATGAAGCCGACCATGGAAAGAACGGTGGTAACGATGCGGGCGGTCGTGATATCCATAACCCCTCCTTATTTGATAGCCCGTCCCATGCCCTGCAGGTAGGCGATCAAGGCATCGAGTTCGGTCTTGCCCTTGACCTCTTCAGCAGCAGCGTTGATTTGCGCATCTGTATAAGGCACACCGACCGTACGCAGCGCTTTCATTCTGGGAGCAATGCTGCCCGCCTCGACCATATTTTTCGCAAGCCACGGATAGGCCGGCATATTGGATTCCGGCACCACGTCACGCGGGTTCTCGAGGTGGATACGATGCCATTCGTCACTGTATTTACCACCGACGCGCGCCAAATCAGGGCCTGTACGCTTGCTCCCCCATTGGAAGGGGTGGTCATACACAAATTCTCCCGCTACCGAATAATGCCCATAGCGCAAGGTTTCGGCACGGAACGGGCGGATCATCTGCGAATGGCAGTTGTAGCAGCCCTCACGCAGATAAATGTCGCGCCCCGCCAACTGCAGTGCAGTATAGGGTTCCACCCCCTTGACGGGCTCGGTGGTGGATTTTTGGAAAAATAGCGGCACGATCTCCACGAGACCGCCGACGGCGACCACCAGCAAAATCAAAACGATCATCAAAAAATTGCTGGTCTCGACTTTTTCGTGCGAGAAGCCCGATGATGAATTGGCATTGGACATATCGAATTCCCTCCGTGATTTCAGGCGTGGGCAGGATTGACGGCGGGAATCGCCACTTTGACGGAACGGCCGGAGCCAGCGGTCTTCCAGACATTCCAGAGCATCAGCACCATGCCGCACAGATACAACAGCCCCCCCGAAAGTCGAATCACATAGAAGGGGAACGTAGCCTTCACGCTTTCGACGAAGGTGTAGGTAAGCGTCCCATCGGGGTTGATGGCGCGCCACATCAGGCCTTGCATCACACCGGCAATCCACATCGAGGCGATATACAGCACGATACCGATCGTGGACATCCAGAAATGGACTTCAATTGCCTTGACGGAATACATTTTTTCTTTGCCGAACAAGCGCGGAACCAGGTAATACAGCGTGCCGATGGAAATCAAACCCACCCAGCCCAGCGCACCCGAGTGCACGTGGCCCACCGTCCAATCGGTGTAGTGGCTCAAAGCATTGACCGTCTTGATCGACATCATGGGCCCTTCGAAGGTGGACATGCCGTAGAAAGACAATGAAACGATCAAAAAGCGCAGGATGGGGTCGTCACGCAGTTTGTGCCAGGCACCCGACAAGGTCATGATGCCGTTGATCATGCCGCCCCAGCTCGGCGCCAGCAGGATCAACGAAAACACCATGCCAAGGGATTGCGTCCAGTCTGGCAAAGCGGTGTAGTGCAAGTGGTGCGGGCCAGCCCACATGTAGGTGAAGATCAATGCCCAGAAGTGGACGATGGACAGCCGATAGCTATAGATAGGGCGCCCCGCCTGCTTGGGGATGAAGTAATACATCATCCCCAAGAAGCCCGCCGTGAGAAAAAAGCCCACCGCGTTGTGCCCATACCACCATTGCACCATGGCATCTTGCACGCCAGCGTAAGCCGAGTAGCTCTTCATCCAGCCGGCAGGGATTTCAGCGCTGTTCACCACATGCAGCAAGGCCACTGCGATGATGAATGCGCCATAGAACCAGTTCGCCACGTAGATATGTTTGACTTTGCGCATACCTATCGTGCCGAAAAACACGACCGCGTAAGCCACCCACACGAGCGTGATGAGGATGTCTATGGGCCACTCCAGCTCAGCATACTCTTTGCCGGTGGTGTAGCCCAGCGGTAGGCTGATCGCCGCTGCCAGGATCACCAGCTGCCAGCCCCAGAATGTGAACGAGGCCAGGGGCCCGGCGAACAAGCGTGTCTGACAGGTGCGCTGCACGACGTAGTAGCTGGAAGCGAACAGCGCGCAGCCGCCAAACGCAAAAATCACCGCATTGGTATGGAGCGGACGCAATCGCCCATAGCTCAGCCACGGTATGCCTAGGTTGAGCTCAGGCCATGTCAACTGGGCTGCGATGATCACGCCCACTAACATGCCTACCACCCCCCAGACTGCCGCCATGATCGCGAACTGGCGCACTACCGTATCGTTGTAATGCGCAACATCTCTCTTTACTGAAGAATCCATCTGACACCTCGTTTTTTGTTGCAATGAAAGTTTCAATCAGACAAGGCTGAGCATCGTTGATGCAAGTCAACCATCTTTGAGAATCCGCTCACCCTCCTGTTCGACGCTGTCGAACTGACCGCTGTAGATCGCCCACCACAGCCCGGCCAGTATCAGCAGCACCAGCACGACCGACAGCGGGATCAGCAAATAGAGAATGTCCATCAGAAAGGCTCCGGCAAAGGGCAGGAAGGCGAAGACACGCCCCCTTTGTTGTCTTCTGGCAACGCAGCAGGCGCTTCACCGCGCCAGCGCGCCAACCTTGCCGCATTGAGGACGACGAGCAGAGAACTCGATGCCATGCCCAACCCCGCAAGCCAAGGCGGCATCCAGCCCGCAATGGCCAGCGGCACAGCCAGCGCGTTGTAGGCCGCAGCCCACCACAGATTTTGACGCACTACCTGCATGGTCTGCCGCGCCAAGGTCACGGCCTGCGGAATCAAGGAAAGTCTGCCGCTCAGCACCACGAAGTCGGCACGCGACTGGGCCAGCGGTGCGGCCGAGCCGAAGGCAAAAGACACGTTGGCCCCCGCGAGCACAGGCCCGTCATTGATGCCATCGCCTACCATGCCGACACGGCGCCCCTGTTTCTGCAGCGTCTGCAAAGCTAAGAGCTTGTCCTGCGGCGTGCATTCGCCCCGCGCCAGATCGATGCCGGTCTGTGCCGCCACTCTTTGCACCGCGGCCTGCCTGTCCCCCGACAAAATTTGCACTGCCACGCCGAGTTGGCGCAAAGACGCGACTGCGGCAGGCACTTCAGGACGCATGGCTTCCGCCAAATCGAAATGAGCAAGCTCACGCCCGCGTCCCCCCCCTGCATCATCCGCCAGGAACACCTGCGAGGCAGCCCCATCCGCGGCCAATGCCTGCAAGGCCGCCTCGGTGTACCGCGCCGAACCCAGCCGCACAGAGCGGGCGGGCGCAAGGCCGAACGCATCTTCCACCATCGCGCGCAGCCCCAGACCCGCCTCTTCATGCAGATCGCGTACGCGCCAACGCTCGACCAAGTCCGGGCGTGCTGCGGATGCGAGCGCTCGCGACACCGGGTGCAAGGAATGGCGTGCCAGCGCGGCGGCCAAAGCGAGCGCCTGCGCTGCGTCCATGTCCGCCTCTGGCGCAACATGCACGGTGCGCAACTGCATGCCTTCGCGCGTGAGGGTGCCGGTTTTGTCGAAAACCAGGGTATCCACCTCTGCCAGGGCTTCGAGCGCTTGCAAGTTGCGCACCAGGACGCCTTGGCGCGCAAGCGTACCCGCAGCCGTCAACATGGCGACGGGCGTGGCGAGCGAAAGCGCGCAGGGGCAGGTCACCACCAAGACCGCCACGGCCACCATGAGTGCGCGCTCGGGGTCTTGGCCCCACCACCACAGCGCAGCCGCCGCGGCAGCCAGCAGCACGCCAACCAGGAAAGGCCGCGCAATACGGTCGGCCAATTGCGCAAGGCGGGGCTTTTGCAACGAGGCGCTCTCCATCAGCGCGACGATCTCGGCAAAGCGCGTCTGCTCGCCCGTGCGCTCGACCCTCGCCTCGACGGGAGCGAGCAGGTTGTAGCTGCCCGCGATCACCGGGCTCCCCTGTGTACGCACGACGGGCGTGGATTCGCCCGTGAGCAAGGATTCATCGACCTGCGTGCTGCCACGCACGATGGTTCCATCCGCCGGAAAGGCCTCGCCTGGCAGTACGCGAATGGTGTCGCCCACGGCGAGCCGCCGAGTGGCGACGCGCGCAAATCTGCCATCGGGCCCAAGGCGCTCTATGCTGTCTGGCAGGCGGTTCATCACCGCCTCGAGCGCGCCGGCAGTGCGGTCGCGCAAGCGCAACTCCAGCCAGCGTCCGGTGAGCAAAAAGAATACGAACATGGTCAGCGAGTCGAAATAGACTTCATGACCAAATAGCCCTTCAGGCTCGAAAGTACCAGCGGTGCTAACTATGAATGTAATAGCTATGCCGAGCGCTACGGGCAAGTCCATGCTCACGCGCCGCGCACGGATGTCGCGCCAGGCACTCGCAAAGAAGGGGCCGCAGGCGAACAGCATCACGGGCAAGGACAACACCCACGAGGCCCAGCGCAGCAATTGCTCCATTTCAGCCGAAAGGTCGCCGGGCTGCGCCACGTAGGCGGGCCATGCGTACATCATGACCTGCATCATGCAAAAACCGGCGACGGCCCAGCGCCACAAAGCACGCCGGCTCTCCTGCAAGCGCCGCTCGCGCGTGAAGGCATCGAGCGCGGGCAAGGCGGTATAGCCGGCTTTTTGCACGGCCGCCAGCCACTGGGAGGGCAACACACGGCGTGCATCCCAGACGATGCGCGCGCGCTGGGTCGCAGCGCTGACTTCGGCCTGCTCCACCCCCGGCACGGCGCGCAAGGCGTCCTCTATGGTCAGGGCGCAGGCGGCGCAGTGCATGCCGCCGAGCACCACGTGAGACTCCCAGCGCGTGGCCTCGGCCAGGGGCGCGGCTTGCTCAGTCTTTGCCACGCCAAAGGGTCTTCCAAATGCCGACCACTCCTGCGGGTCGTCCAGCAAAACCCTGGCTCCCGCATCCTGCGGTCGCGCCTGATCTAGGAGCCTGTCGGACTTTGGAATCGTCGGCTGCGAATGCGCCGCAGCGGCCCATTTTTTACCGTCTTCTTGCCCCATAGCACCACTATGGGGCGGCGAATCCGGCAAAAACTGGTCTCGCTGGGGCACATTCTCGCTATCGACGCCCAAAGTCCGACAGGCTCCTAGCAGTCTATTGGCACCTACGGGGAGATTGGTGGACATATCATTAGCCTAAATGCATCCCATGACACACACATTGACCTGAATCAAGACAAAAATCAAGGCATTGCCTACTCTGGCGTCGTTGATGTCATTTTGAGGAGCGAGACAATGTACAAGCGCATTCTGGCGGCCACGGACGGCTCGCCGCTGTCGGAAAAAGCCGTGGAGGCAGCCCTTTCCCTGGCAGCCCTCTCAAAAGCCACGCTGATCGTGCTGAAGGTGGTGCCGCGTTACCCGGTCAGTTATTTCGAAGGCGGTTTGCCCGTCGATGCCGGCGACGTCAAGCGCATCGAAAAGCAATGGGGCGACGCGGCCAAGGCCTTGCTCGAAGAAATCAAGGCCAAGGGCGATGCGGTTGGCGTGGCGGTCAAGCCTGTCGTCGTCAAGTCGGACTTGGTGGCCGAGGCCATCATTTCGGCGGCCAAAAAGCACAAATGCGATCTGATCGTCATGGCCTCACACGGGCGCAAGGGCTTGAAGCGCCTGCTACTGGGCAGTGAGACCCAGCATGTGCTGACACATTCGCACGTTCCGGTGCTCGTGTTGCGCTGAACCCGGAAGCAGGCGATTTATGGCAAAAATGGCCTTATGTGCCCATGCAGCAAGCCTGAGAAGCTATAACTAAAGAAGCGCTTTATTTCAACACCGCATCCGTTCACGCGCTGAACGCATCCTGGTGCTCGGCGCGCAGCTGGTTTTTCTGCACCTTGCCCATGGTGTTGCGCGGCAGTTCTGGAACGATGACGCAGCGCTTGGGAACTTTGTAGTTCGCAAGCTGCGTCTTGAGTTGCGCAAGGATCGCCTCGGGGTCAAGCCGGGCGCCAGGCTTGGCAACGACCACGGCTACACCCACCTCGCCAAAGTCCGGGTGTGGCACGCCCACCACGGCGCTCTCGGCGACGCCGGGCATGTCGTTGATTGCCGCCTCGACCTCGGCCGGATAGACGTTGTAGCCGCCGCTGATGATCAAGTCTTTGCTGCGCCCCACGATGCTCACGTAGCCGCGTTCGTCAATCTTGCCCACGTCGCCGGTCTTGAACCAGCCATCGGCGGTGAATTCCTCGGCGGTTTTCTCGGGCATGCGCCAGTAGCCTTTGAACACGTTCGGCCCGCGCACCTGGATGTTGCCGATCTCGCCCTCGGCCAAGGGGATATTGGCATCATCGACCACGCGCAGCTCCACGCCCGGCAGGGGGAAACCCACGGTGCCACCGCGGCGCTCGCTCTGCCCGCCGTAGCGCGCGTCGGTGCTGTAGGGGTTGGACGTGAGCATGATGGTCTCGCTCATGCCGTAACGCTCCAAAATGGTGTGGCCCGTGCGCTCCTGCCAGGCTCGAAAGGTCTCGACCAGCAAGGGCGCCGAGCCCGAGATGAACAAGCGCATGTGGTGCGCAGCCTCATGGTTCAACGCCGGCTCGGCCAGCATGCGCACGTAGAGGGTGGGCACACCCATGAACACCGTGGCGCGGGGCATGGCGGCGATCACGGCCTTGGGGTCGAACTTGGGCAGCCAGATCATCTTGCTGCCGCCCAGCAACGCTGCATGGATGGCGACGAACAGGCCGTGCACGTGGAAGATGGGCAGTGCGTGGATGAGCACGTCGTCGCTGCGCCAGCCCCAATAGTCCTTGAGCACCAGCGCGTTCGAGAGCAGATTGCCGTGCGTGAGCATCGCGCCCTTGCTGCGCCCCGTGGTGCCACTGGTATAGAGAATGGCGGCCAGATCGTCGGCCGTTTTGCGGGCCGGCACGTGTACGTCACTGTGCAGCGCGGCGCGCTCGAGCAAGCTGCCACTGCAATCGTCCCCGAGCGCGAACACATGCTGCGCGCCCGCGGCGTAGGCGAGCTGCGACACCCATTCGAAATTCCCCGGCGTGCACACGACCACGGCAGGCTCGGCATTGCCGATGAAGTAGCTGATCTCGGCGCGCTGGTAGGCGGTGTTGAGCGGCAAGAACACATAGCCCGCGCGCAGCGTGGCCAGGTACAGCAGCATGGCCTCGACCGATTTTTCGACCTGCACGGCGATGCGGCTGCCCTCCGGCAAGTCCAATGATGCGAGCAGGTTGGCGATGCGCGCGCTGCCCTGGTCCAGGTCGCGCCAGCTGTAGCGCAGTGCGCTGCCATCGGGCGCGAAAGCCTCGACGGCGGTCTGTACCAAATCCTGAGGGAAAGCCGCGCGCAAAGCGCTGAACAGGTTTTGTGAACTGGGCATGGATGTCATAACAATGCGAAGCAAAAAACCTCGAGTGGAATGCCTTTCCGGGGACGGGCGATGGCATTCAAATGCTCCTATTAAAAGAGCACATTACGCCCGTCGGCAGAGGGTGAGATGCATATTTAGTATCAAAAAATGCAAACTCATTCGATCTTGACCCCGGAAGCCTTGACCACCCCAGCCCAACGTTTGACTTCCGCGCTCACCATGGCAGCGAATTGCTGTTGCGAGAGGCTGCCGTATTCAGCGCCGTTGCCGGCCCAGATAGCCTTGAGTTCATCGGCCTTGCCCACCTCATGGACGACCTCGATGATGCGCGACTGGATGTCCGCGGATGTACCCTTGGGGGCCCACAGGCCGTACCAGGTCGAAACGGTGTAATCCGGCAATCCTACCTCCTTGGCGCAGGGCACCTCTGGAAAGGCCGGGTTGCGCTTGTGCCCAGACACCATGAGGGCCTTGATCCGGCCCCCCTTGATGTGTGCAGCCGAAGATCCGAGACCGTCAAACATCATGTCAACATTGCCTGCCATCAAGTCCTGCAGCGCGGGCCCGGCGCCACGATAGGGAATGTGGGTAATAAAGGTACCCGTCTGCTGCTTGAACAATTCACCCGCAAGGTGATGCGAGGTGCCCGAGCCTGCGGAACCGTAATTGAGCTTTCCCGGATTGCGTTTGACGTAGTCGAGAAATTGCTTGAAATTGGCCACAGGCACGGTTTTGGGATTGACCACCACGACTTGCGGCACGCTGGCGAGCAAGGCGAGAGGGATGAAGTCTTTTTCAATGTCGTAATCGAGCTTAGGATAGATCGAAGGCGCAATCACATGGTGGACACCGCCCATGAACAAGGTATAGCCGTCTGCCGGCGCTTTGGCCGCGACACCAGCTCCAAGCGTACCGCCAGCCCCGCCGCGATTGTCTATAACCAAAGTCTTACCCGTCGTTTTGGCAAACTGCGCGGAAAAAGGCCGAGCAAATGCGTCCGTACCCCCGCCTGCGGGAAAAGGCACTATCAAAGTAACGGGTTTGACGGGCCAGGCCGTCTCTGCCCAGGCTGCACTCGCCATCCAGGACAGACTCACGGCCGCAGCGCCTCGCAACACCCCACGACGCTGTAATTTTTGATCGTTCACGGTTTGTCTCCTTTGCATTAAGGTTTCATCCAGTCGCGCCACAGGCGCTCCACTTCGCGCACCACAGGCACCTTGCCACGGGCAAGTAAGCCGCGATGACGGTCTATACGCTTCGGGTCGTACCAGTAATTAACCATCAGACCATACGACTGCTTCCAGCCCTTCGCCGAAGGATCGCCGCCCCAGTTGATGCGCTCCACCCGCGCACCGTTGCCGAGATGGAAGCGCGCCACCGGATCGGCCGGCTTGCCTTCGGGCAATGCGCACGCCAAATAGTAAGCCGTACAAGCAAGCAGCCACTGCCGCCATGGCGAGTTAGCCCCCGCCTCGCGCGCCTGCTCCCAAGCTGCGAGCACGGCATCGGCCTGCAACGCCGTCTCGCCAAGCGCAGCCTGCAATTCGGCGCGATGTTTTGCATCGAGCCGTTCGAGCAAGCTCGGCACGTTTTTGCTCAACCAGCCGCGCAACCCCGGCATCGGGGATAGTGTGGCAAACGCGCGCAGGCGGGGCAGCTCCGGGCGCAGCGTCTCGACCACACGCTTGATGAGCGAGTCGCCAAAGCTCACGCCACGCAAACCAACCTGCGTGTTGCTGATCGAATAAAAAATGGCCGTCGTCGCGCGCGCCGGGTCGCCCACGGAGGCGGATTCGTCAATCAGCGGCGCGATGCTGTCTGCCATATGCTCGAGCAGCGCCACTTCGATGAAGATCAAGGGCTCATCGGGCAGGCGCGGGTGGAAAAACGCATAGCAACGGCGGTCTTTACCCAGCCTGCGCTTCAAGTCGGCCCAACCGCGTATGGCGTGCACGGCCTCGTACTGAATGAGCTTTTCGAGCAAAGAGGCCGGATCATCCCAGGTGATGCGGCGCAACTCGAGAAACGCCACGTCGAACCAAGTCGAAAAAAGCTGCTCTAACTCGGCATCGAGCGGCAACAGGCGCGGGTCTTTTTTGACGTGGGCGAGCAGTTCGGCACGAAGGTCGAGCAAAAAGCGCAAGCCTTGCGGAAATGCGGCAAAGCGCTGCAGCAGCCGTGCACGCGGCGATTCGAACGCGCGGCGCAGTTCGACCTCGGCCATGGCGGCCTGCGCCGCATCGGCTGCGGCCGCGTACTGCCGCTGCGCTGACGGCAGGCGCGTCACGTCAGGCGTGAACTGCTCACACATCAGCAGCCACAGGTCGCGCCGCTGCTCGGGCGTGGCTTGCGCATACCAGGCGGCCACGGCCTGCGCACGGTGTCCACCCTCGACATCGCTCGTCTGCGGTGCGGCGACGGCCTGCAAGTCCGAGAGCAGGTGGCGCAAGGCGCGCGGTGACAAGGCCTCATCCGCACGCCGCAAGGTCGCATGCAGACGCTCGCTCGTAGAGCGCGGCAGGTGCACCCGCAACGGTGCTTCACCCGGCGCAGCATCTGAAACCTTGGTGTCATCCGCGGCCATGGTGCCCCCTTCAAGTTCGGCGCGCATGCAGCGTCGGCGTTGGCTGGCGCCGCGCCCACAACCACAGCGCCACGCCCGCCACGATCATCGGCAGGCAAAGCCATTGCCCCATGCTCAGGCCCAGCGAGAGCAGGCCCAGGAACGCATCGGGCTCGCGGAAATACTCCGCCACGAAGCGCAGCACCCCATAGCCCACGAGGAACGCCGCCGCCACTTCCCCCTGCCGGCGCGGGCGGCGCGCATACAGCCACAGCAGCACGAACAGCAGCAGCCCTTCGAGCAGGAACTGGTAAACCTGCGACGGATGGCGCGGCAACATGGAGCCGCTTTGCGGAAATACCATCGCCCAAGGCAAGTCAGGGCTCGCAAAGCGTCCCCAGAGCTCGCCATTGATGAAATTGCCTATGCGTCCGGCGGCCAAGCCCGTGGGCACACACGGCGCGACGAAGTCGGCCACCTGCAGCCAGGGGCGCCGGCGCGAATGCGCAAACCAGATCATTGCGGCAAGGACGCCAAGCAAGCCGCCATGAAAACTCATGCCGCCCTGCCAGACCGCAAAGACTTCGAGCGGATGTGCGAAGTAGTAGCCGGGCTTGTAAAACAGGCAGTAGCCCAGGCGTCCGCCAAGCACCACGCCCACGACGCCGAGAAACAAAATGTCCTCCACGTCCTTGCTGCTCCAGGCCCCGGGGCCGGTGATGGAGGCAAACGGCTCATGGCGCAGCCGCAGGCGCCCGAGCAGCAGAAAAAGGCCGAACGCGACCAGATAGGTCACGCCATACCAATGGATGGCGAGCGGCCCCACTTGCAGGGCGATCGGATCGATGTGCGGGTAAATCAACATGCGTGGACGCTAGTCGTTGTGGCGGAATCGCGTAGGCAGAAGATGCTTGGCTGTGCTCAATCGAGCAGCGAAAGATCGCGCACTGCGCCCTTGTCGGCGGACATTACCAGCTTGGCATAGGCCTTGAGCGCCGCCGACACCTTGCGCTTGCGCGGCTGCGCGGGCTTCCAGCCTTTGGCATCCTGCTCAGCGCGGCGCCGTGCAAGCTCCTCGTCGGACACCAGCACGTCGATGCGTCGGTTCGGGATGTCGATGCGGATGCGGTCGCCGTTTTTTACCAAACCGATGGCGCCCCCGGCAGCCGCCTCGGGCGAAACATGGCCAATCGACAAGCCCGAAGTGCCACCCGAAAAGCGCCCATCGGTGAGCAGCGCGCAGGCTTTGCCCAGGCCCTTGGACTTGATGTACGAGGTCGGGTAGAGCATCTCCTGCATGCCGGGGCCGCCCTTGGGGCCTTCATAGCGCACGATGACCACGTCACCAGCCTGCACCTGGCCTTCGAGAATGTGCGCCACAGCTTCGTCCTGCGACTCGGTGACGTGCGCCGGGCCTTCGAACACCAGCAGCGCATCATCGACACCGGCCGTTTTGACCACGCAGCCATCCTGCGCGATGTTGCCTACGAGCACGGCCAAGCCGCCCTCTTGCGAAAACGCATGGCCCACGGAGCGGATGCAGCCTTCGGCGCGGTCGGCATCAAGACTTGGCCAGCGCGTGTTCTGGCTGAAGGCCACCTGCGTGGGAATGCCTGCGGGGCCGGCCTTGAAAAAATGCTGCACCTCGGGCGAGGGGTTGCGCATGATGTCCCATTGCTCCAGGGCTTCCCCCAAGGTCTTGGCGTGGATGGTGGGCACGTCGGTGTGCAGCTTGCCCGCACGGTCGAGCTCGCCGAGGATGGCCATGATGCCGCCGGCGCGGTGCACGTCCTCGACGTGGTACTTGGGCGTGTTGGGCGCCACCTTGCACAGTTGCGGCACCACGCGCGAGAGGCGGTCTATGTCCCGCATGGTGAAAGGGATCTGCGCCTCCTGGGCAATCGCGAGCAGGTGCAGGATGGTGTTGGTCGAGCCGCCCATGGCGATGTCGAGCGCCATGGCGTTTTCGAACGCCTTCAAGCCCACGGCGCGCGGCAGCACCGAGGCGTCGCCTTGCTCGTAATAGCGCCGCGCCAGCTCCACGATAAGGCGGCCGCAGCGCTTGAAGAGCTGCTCGCGGTCGGCGTGCGTGGCCACGAGTGTGCCGTTGCCGGGCAGCGCCAGGCCCAGCGCCTCGGTCAGGCAGTTCATGGAATTGGCCGTGAACATGCCCGAGCACGAGCCGCAGGTCGGGCAGGCAGAGCGCTCGACCTCGGCCACCTCGGCGTCCGACACTTTGCTGTCGGCGGCCATGACCATGGCATCGATCAGGTCGATCTTGTGCACGCCCAGGCGCGTCTTGCCTGCCTCCATGGGGCCGCCCGAGACGAACACCACGGGAATGTTCAGGCGCATCGCGGCCATGAGCATGCCAGGGGTGATCTTGTCGCAGTTCGAGATACACACCAGTGCGTCGGCGCAGTGCGCGTTCACCATGTATTCGACCGAATCGGCGATCAGGTCACGACTGGGCAGCGAATACAGCATGCCGTCGTGGCCCATGGCGATGCCGTCATCGACGGCGATGGTGTTGAACTCCTTGGCCACGCCGCCCGCAGCCTCGATTTCGCGCGCCACCAACTGCCCCATATCCTTCAGGTGCACATGGCCCGGCACGAACTGGGTGAACGAATTGGCAATCGCGATGATGGGCTTGTCGAAGTCGCCATCCTGCATGCCGGTGGCGCGCCACAGGGCGCGCGCCCCCGCCATGTTGCGGCCGGACGTGGAGGTTTTGGAGCGGTATGCGGGCATGGAGTCTCTTCGCAGGAGGGGGTTGAGAAAGCGCTCAGATTATCACCCAGCACCTCACCCGGCAGCCGCCGCACCCACCCTCGCAGCGCCGCACGCACCGGCAAGGCCTGCACCGTCTCAGCGCGGCTTGCGCGGACGCAACCCCAAGGACTCTTTTTGCCGCTCTATGCGCTCCTGCTTGTGCTTTTCGATTCTTTCTGCGGCCTTGCGCTTGGTGTAGCCCGACGCATCGGCCCAGGTCCACCACAGTGCCGCCAAGCCGAAGGGCACCAGCGTCCACCACCAGGGCCAATCGGCCACAGGGCCGACGGCCAAATACTTCAACAGCACCAAAACGATGCCCAGCAATAACAGATACATAAAACACCCCCTCCAGAGTCTGCGATGACGGAACCGAACAACCCTATCCGCGTCAACCCCGCTGGCTACAATTCCGTTCAACCTAAATCCGGCAGTTGAGCGCGCCCGAGCGTGTCGTCATCGGGTGCACTGGCAAGGCGCAAACCGCAGCCATGGCGGGTGCCATGGCGAGGATTTGCAACGCGGCCAGCGTGCCCGAGGGCGGCGCGATCGGGCGCGCAGCGCTCTGACCCAATGGGTGCGTCTCGCAGAGTGAAAAATCATTCGAAGAATCAAAGAGTTGCATACAAAATGCAGCGGTCAACTGCCGGATTTAGGTTCAGACTGTACCCCAGCAACCTCCCTCAAGGAAACCACCATGAAGCGTACCCTGCTCGCCCTCGCCGTCACCGTTTCTGCCGCCGTGCCTGCCTTTGCTGCCGACGAACTGGCGCTGGCGCAATCGAAAAACTGCATGTCCTGCCACGCCGTGGACAAAAAATTAGTAGGCCCGTCCTACAAGGATGTGGCGGCCAAATACGCCGGCCAGAAAGATGCTGTCGCCAAGCTCACCACCAAGGTCATGAAGGGCGGCTCGGGCGTCTGGGGCCCGGTGCCCATGCCGGCCAACCCGCAGGTCAACGAAGCCGACGCCAAGAGACTCGTCACCTGGGTGCTGTCGCTCAAGTGATTTGGAGCCTGCGCGCATGAGGCCGCACAGGCTTTGTGCATAAAAAATCCCGCGCCATCCGGTAAGGACGGCGCGGGACTTTTTTATGCGACCTTCAATTGCTTTGCGACAACTGCTCGAGGATCGCGGGGTTTTCGAGCGTGCTCGTGTCCTGCGTGATCGCCTCGCCACGTGCAATGCTGCGCAGCAGGCGGCGCATGATCTTGCCGCTGCGCGTCTTGGGCAGGTTTTCGCCGAAGCGGATGTCCTTGGGCTTGGCGATGGGGCCGATTTCCTTGGCCACCCAATTGCGCAACTCGTTGGCAATCTGCTGCGCCTCTTCGCCCTTGGGCAGCGGGCGCTTGAGCACCACGAAGGCGCAGATCGCCTCGCCCGTCACGTCGTCGGGCCGGCCCACGACCGCAGCCTCGGCCACGAGCTCGGTCTTGGCGACCAGCGCCGATTCGATCTCCATCGTGCCCATGCGGTGGCCCGAGACGTTGAGCACGTCGTCGATGCGGCCCGTGATGCGGAAATAGCCGCGGTCGGCGCTGCGCACCGCGCCGTCGCCCGCGAGGTAGTAGCCCTTGAGCTCTTCGGGGAAATAGCTCTTCTTGAAGCGCTCCGGGTCGCCCCAGATGGTGCGGATCATGCTGGGCCACGGGCGTTTGATGACCAAAATGCCGCCCACACCATTGGGGATGTCGTTTCCCACTTCATCGACGATGGCGGCCATGATGCCCGGCAGTGGCAGCGTGCAGCTGCCCGGGACGAGCGGCGTGGCCCCAGGCAAGGGCGTGATCACGTGGCCACCGGTTTCGGTTTGCCAGAAAGTGTCCACGATGGGACAGCGCTCGCCGCCCACGTTTTTGTAGTACCACATCCAGGCTTCAGGGTTGATGGGCTCGCCCACGCTGCCCAAAATGCGCAAGCTCGAAAGATCGAAGCGCGTGGGGTGCACGGCGGCGTCGGTGTCGGCCGCCTTGATGAGCGAGCGGATCGCCGTCGGTGCGGTGTAGAAGATGCTGCATTGGTGGCGCTCGATCATTTGCCAAAAGCGCGCCGCGTTCGGGTAGGTAGGCACGCCCTCGAAGACGATCTGCGTCGCCCCCGCGGCGAGCGGCCCGTAGGCCACGTAGGTGTGGCCCGTGATCCAGCCTATGTCCGCCGTACACCAGAAGATGTCTTCGGGACGCAGGTCGAAGGTCCACTCCATCGTCACCTTGGCCCACAGCAGATAGCCGCCGGTGCTGTGCTGCACGCCCTTGGGTTTGCCGGTCGAGCCGCTGGTGTAGAGCACGAACAGCGGATGCTCGGCACCCACGCTGACGGGCGGACAGTCACTGCTCTGGCCGGCCAGCGCTTCATCGAAGGTTTTGTCGCGCCCCGCCACCATGGCGCAGGGCGTGGCGGTGCGCTGGTAGACGAGCACGCTGCGCACGCACTCACAACCGCCCATGGCCAGGGCCTCGTCGATGATGGACTTGAGTGGCAACTCCTTGCCGCCGCGCATCTGGTAATTCGCCGTGATCACGGCCACGGCACCCGCGTCGATGATGCGCTCGTGCACCGCCTTGGCGCTGAAGCCACCGAACACCACGCTGTGCGTCGCGCCAATGCGCGCGCAGGCCTGCATCGCCACCACGCCCTCGATGCTCATGGGCATGTAGATCAGCACGCGGTCGCCCTTGTTCACGCCCAGCGCCTTGAGCGCGTTCGCGAACTGTGCGACGCGCGCGAGCAATTCCTTGTAGGTGACGCGCGTCACGGTGCCGTCGTCGGCCTCGAAAATCAGCGCCGTCTTGTTTTCGGTCGGCGTGCCCATGTGCTTGTCGAGGCAGTTGGCCGAGGCGTTGAGCTCACCATCGGCAAACCACTGGTAAAACGGCGCGTTCGACGCATCGAGCGTGCGCGTGAAGGGCCGCGTCCACTGCAGATGCTCGCGCGCGAGCCGCGCCCAAAAGCCTTCGTAATCCTTCTCGGCCTCGGCGCACAGCGCGTGGTATGCCTCCATGCCGGCGATGCGCGCCGCGCGTGCAAGCGATTCGGGCGGGGGGAAGACGCGGTTTTCGATCAACGTGGACTCGATCGTGGAAGAAGATGTGGTCATGGCTTTCGTCTCCTGTGAATAAAACGGCGCAAATTTCCGCTGTGGCACTTACACACGACTGACGGAAAGGAATCTTAGCGCCCGCAATCTCCATCCGTTTTGCGTGTCTTTGGCGCATTTCTACAATCGCGCGTCCGAATTCTTCGCGTCCACATTTCTTGGCTTGCATACCATGACATCGCCCAACCCACCCACGCACTCGCCCTTGCGCCCCTTGCCTGCGCTGATTTTTGCCAGCCGCTGGCTGCAGTTGCCGCTGTACCTCGGGCTGATTGCCGCGCAGGGGGTGTATGTATGGCATTTTCTGGTGGAGCTTGCGCACCTGATCGAAGCGGCGTTCGGCAGCCAGACGGCGCTGCAGGCGCTCGTGACCAGCATAGGCTACAAACCCGAAGTGCAGATCACCACGCTCAACGAAACGGTGATCATGCTCGTGGTGCTCGCGCTCATCGACGTGGTGATGATCTCCAACCTGCTCATCATGGTCATCGTGGGCGGCTATGAAACCTTCGTGAGTCGGCTCGGGCTGGAAAACCACCCGGACCAGCCTGAATGGCTGGGCCACGTGAACGCCTCGGTGCTGAAGGTCAAGCTGGGGCTGTCCATCATCGGCATCAGCTCCATCCACCTGCTCAAGACCTTCATCAACGCCGCGAATTACGACGTCAAGGTGCTGATGTGGCAGACCATCATCCATGGCGTGTTCCTGCTCAGCGCGCTGGCCATTGCCTACACGGACAAGCTGCTCAGCGCATCCGACAATGCGCATTGAGACCGCAAAAAATAAGAGTGTTTTTGGCACTTTGCGCTTATACATCAAGCGCTTTCAGCTCTTTTTTCAGGAGTTTTTCTTGCCGTTCTCGCCACGCGCTTGCGCCAGGGTTTGCTTGACCAGCGTATAGCCTTCCTCCTGGTTGCGGCGGATCGCCGCGGCAGAAAAGTCGTAGTCGCGTGAGGCCGGTTCGCCCGGCTGGCCGGTGCGCACGAAGCGCGTGACCTGCAGCGGCGCGCCCTCGCCCATCAGTTCGATGAACAAGGGACGCTGCTTGATCTTGGCCTGCACGGCGGGATCGACCTGCTCCAGAATGCCCTCGACCAGGCGCCGGTACGCGCCCGCAGTTTCGCGCCAGCGCAGGTCGTTGCGTACGCGCTCTGCATAGGTGATCTCGTCGCGCCGCGCCATCACCTCGATCATGTTCTGCGGCAAGGGGCGCTGGCCTGAGAACAAATCGACGACGAAGGCGCGCTTGCCCTCGGCGCCACAGCGCTCGACCACGAGTTCGAGCGGCGAATTGCTCAGCAGGCCGCCATCCCAGTACGCCTGGCCGTCGACCTCGGTCCAAGGAAAGCCCGGCGGCAGGCTGCCGCTGGCCAGGATGTGCTCTGGCGTCATGTCATCGACGTAGCTGTCGAACACTTCGAGCGTGCCGTTGGCCACGTTCACGGCGCCGACCAGCAAGCGCACCGGGCTGGATTTAAGCGCCTTGAAGTCCACGTAGCGCGCGAGCAGCTCCTTCATCGGCGCGGTGTCGTAGTAGCTGGTCCAGTGCAGCGGCAAGGCAGCTGGACCGGCCAGCATGTCCGCCCAGGTCGGCAGCCAGCGCGGGCGGAAGAACTTGGGCACGCCCCACAGCAAGACCTGCAAGCTGGTCGCCACGTTGTCGGCTGCGCTGCCCGGCGGAAAAGGCGTGTGCACGGCGAGTTCGGCCCAGCAGGCTTCGAGCGCCTGCGCTGCATGGCGCGGGTGCGCGGCGATGATGGCGCCGTTGAGCGCGCCGATCGAAATGCCCGCGACGATGTCGGGATAAATGCGCTCTTCTTCGAGCGCCTTGACCACGCCGCATTCGAACGCGCCCATCGCGCCGCCGCCCTGCAGCGCGAGCACGGTCTGCGTGGGGATCTGGTCGAGCGCAAAACCCGGGTCGGCCAGGCGCTCCTTGACCGCGCGCAGCTGCACGCGGTAGCGGATCAGGTTTTCGGCGTGGCGCGTTTCCTCGGCGGGCCGGCCCATGGAAAACAAAGCGCGCAGCACGTTGCGCTGCAGGTAAAGCACCGCGCACGAGCCACTTTCGAGCGAGCCGCGCACGATGCGCTCGTCGGCGCCCTCGGGCGCGCCCATGAGGCTGAAGCTCAGGTCGCCGATGTCGCAGAAAAAACACGACACCGCGTCGTGGCGCACGCGCCGCCCCAGCATGTTGCGCGCCGCGAGGCGCCCTTGCTCGATGGCGTTGTCCCAGTGCTCGATGTGGCGCCGCCGCGCGAACACCGGGTCTTGAAAGCAGGTCACGTCACCCGCGGCATAGACCTGCGCCACGTTGCTGCGCAGCAACTCGTCAACGAGCACGAGCCCGCCTTCGAGCTGGATGCCGCTGCCCGCGAGGTACTCGGTCGCGGGCATCACACCGATGCAGACCACGAGCAGGTCGCACGGCAGGCGCCGGCCCGAGGCCGTTTCGACCTCCTGCACGCGCTCCTGGCCATGCACGGCGACGAGGGTGTCGGACAGGAAAAACTCGGCGCCGCGGCTTTGCGCATGGCGCCGGAAAAAGTCCGAGGTCAAAGGTGCCTCGAGGTGCGGCAGGATTCCGGCCTCTTGCTCGATCACGGTCACCCGCAGGCCCAGCGCCAGCAGCGACATGGCGACCTCCATGCCCATGAAGCTGCCACCCAGCACCACGGCGCGGCATGGCGCCGATACGCGGCTTTCCCCCTCTTGCAGGCCCGCACTCTGCCGCAACGCCTGCACGTCCGCCACCGTGCGCACCGTGTGCACGCCGCCCAGGTGCGCGCCCGGCACCTGCAGCGGCACGGGGCGCGAGCCGGTGGCGATCAAGAGCTGCCCCCAGCGCACGGTTTCGCCCGTATCGAGCCGCACCGTCTGCCGCGCCGTATCGACCGCGAGGGCGCGCGTGCCAAGCCGCAGCTCCACCGCCTGCTCGGTGTAAAACGAGGGGGGATGCAGCAGACGCTGCTGAACCTCGCTCGTGCCCAGCAGTATTTCCTTGGACAGGGCAGGCCGGTAAAACGGCGGCACCGGCTCGGCCGACACGATCAGGATGGAGCCGCTCGCGCCCTCCAGGCGCAATGTTTCCGCCGCAGCCGCGCTCGCTGCGCCGCCGCCGAGCAGCAAATGGTCGATTTCACGCAAAACCACACTCCTTTCGTCGGCACAAAAGAACGCCTCGCCTTCGCCGCAAAGATGCGGGTGGCGAGGCGTCCGGCTACCGCGGCTGTCCGCGGCAATGGGGAAGACGGGCTTACTGCATGAACCAGCCGTGGCTCACCACCAGCGACTGTCCGGTGAGCGCATTCGTCTCGAACGCGGCAAAGAACAGCGCCGCCTGGGCCACGTCCTGCGTGGTGGTGAACTCGCCATCGACCGTGTCCTTGAGCATGATCTTCTTGATCACGTCCTCTTCGGAGATGCCGAATTCCTTGGCCTGCTCGGGGATCTGCTTGTCCACCAGCGGCGTGCGCACGAAACCGGGGCAGATCACGTTCGCGCGCACGCCGTGCTTGGCACCTTCCTTGGCCACCACCTTGGCGAGGCCGATCAGGCCGTGCTTGGCCGTGACGTAAGGCGCCTTGAGCATGGACGCCTCTTTGGAATGCACCGAGCCCATGTAGATGATGCTGCCGCCCGTGCCTTGGCGGTACATGTGGCGCAGCGCGGCGCGCGTGGTGAGAAAAGCGCCGTCAAGGTGGATCGCGAGCATCTGTTTCCACTTGGCAAGCTCGAGCTCATCGACCGCGGCGATGGTCTGGATGCCGGCGTTGCTCACCAAAATGTCGATCTTGCCGAAGGTTTGCACGGTTTGCGCCATGCCCGCATCGACGGCCGCCTCGTTGGTCACGTCCATGGCCACGCCCAAGGCTTTGTTCGGGCCGCCAAGCTCTGCGGCAGCAGCCTGCGCGCCCTGCGCGTTCAGGTCGGCAATCACCACCTTGGCACCCTCGGCAACAAAAGTGCGGGCGATTTCCTTGCCTATGCCGCTCGCGGCACCCGTGACGACGGCAACTTTGTCCTTGAGACGCATGCTGACACTCCTTGCGATTGGTGGATGGAATGCCGGCATCTTATGCCGCTTGCTGCACTGCAATAGGCGCTCCGCTCGAAAACCAGGCTGATAACTTCGTTTTTGCTGCGCGCTCGGCCAGGTATCAGCACCTCAGCGCCGCACGTAAATCTGGTCGAAGCTCGCGCCGTCGGCAAAATGCGCCCGGCTCGCCTGTGTCCAGCCGCCAAAGGCTTCGTCGATGGTGAACAGCTTCAGCTGCGGGAATTGGTGCGCATACTTGGCCTGGGCTTTGGCCGAGACGGCGGGGCGGTAGAAGTGCTTGCCCGCGATGTCCTGCCCCTCCTCGCTGTAGAGATATTGGAGGTATGCCTCGGCCACTTTGCGCGTGCCTTTTTTGTCCACGTTTTTGTCCACCACGCTCACCGCGGGCTCGGCCAGGATGCTGATCGAAGGCACCACCACGTCGAATTTGCTGCCGAATTCTTTTTCGAGCAGATAGGCTTCGTTCTCCCAGGCAATCAGCACGTCGCCCTGCGCGCGCTGCGCAAAGGTGATGGACGATCCGCGTGCGCCCGTGTCGAGCACCGGCACCTGCGCGTAGAGCTTGCCGACGAATTCCTTGGCCTTGGCGTCGCTGCCCATTTTGCGCCGCGCAAACTCCCAGGCCGCGAGATAGTTCCAGCGCGCACCGCCCGAAGTCTTGGGGTTGGGCGTGATCACGCCCACGCCGGGCCGCACCAAGTCGTCCCAATCCTTGATGCTCTTGGGGTTGCCCGCACGCACCACGAACACGATGGTCGAGGTGTAGGGCGAGGCGTTGTGCGGCAGGCGCTTTTGCCAATCCTTGGGGATCAGCCCCGCCTGCGTGTGCAGCGCATCGGTGTCGCCCGCGAGCGCGAGCGTCACCACGTCGGCAGGCAGGCCATCGATCACGGCACGCGCCTGCTTGCCCGAGCCACCATGCGACTGCTGCATCACCACGTCCTGTCCGGTCTGCGCCTTCCAGTGTTTGGCAAAGGCTTGGTTGAACTCGACGTAAAACTCGCGCGTCGGGTCGTAGGACACGTTGAGCAAGGTGACGGGCTGCGCCCATGCCGGCCAAGCCGTCAGGGACACGCTGCCTGCCACTGCGGCAGCCCAGGGAAACTTGATAAAGTCGCGGCGCAAGGTCATACAAGGCTTTCTACAGAATGTGGAATGGAACACGGCATGTCGCGTTGCGCACCAGCCGCTTGCCCATCATTCTCAAAGCCTCCCAACAAAACTGAAACGACTGATTTTTCAGTTTGATATTCAAAATTCTTCTAAAACTGGAGCCCCCATGGCACGCACCGTTCATTGCATCAAGCTCGGCAAAGAAGCCGAGGGCCTCGACTTTCCGCCCTACCCCGGCGAACTCGGCAAGCGCATCTGGGAAAACGTCAGCAAAGAAGCCTGGGCCGAGTGGCTCAAGCAGCAAACCATGCTCGTCAATGAAAACCGCCTGAACCTCGCCGACGCGCGCGCGCGCCAGTACCTTGCGCGCCAGATGGAAAAGCACTTTTTCGGCGAAGGCGCAGACCAAGCCGCAGGCTACGTGCCGCCCAGCGCCTGACGCAGCGCCCACCTTCACCCCCACTGCGGCGCCATGGCCGAGCCCTTGCAATGGCTGCCCGACGGCACGCCCTATAACGCACGCTTTGGCGACCGCTACCACAGCAGTGCCAACGCCGGGCTCGACCAGGCCGAGGGCGTCTTTCTGCGCGGCTGCGGTCTGCCGGATGCCTGGGCCGGGCAGGCGCAGTGGCGCCTCCTCGAAACCGGCTTTGGCCTGGGGCTGAACTTCCTCGTCACCTGGGCCGCGTGGCGCGACTATGCCCAGCGCCCGCGCCTGCTGCACTTCGTCTCGACAGAAGCGTGGCCGGTCAGTGCCGATGATTTGTTGCATGCGCACGCCGCACACCCGCAACTCGCGCCGCTCGCGCAGCAGTTGCACGACCAATTCTGGGGTTTGCTGCCGGGCGTGCACCGGTTGAGCTTCGAGGGCGGGCGCGTGCTGCTCACGCTGTGCATAGGCGATGCGCAAGCCCTGCTGCGCCAGCAGGATGGCACCGTGGATGCCGTGTATCTGGACGGCTTCAGCCCCCAGCGCAACCCCGACATTTGGAGCCTGCACACCCTCAAGGCCGTGGCGCGCTGGTGTCGGCGCGGCACGCGGCTGGCCACCTGGTGCGTGGCGCGCAGCGTGCGCGATGCGCTCGCGCAGTGCGGCTTCGTCGTGCAGCGCGTGCCCGGCGTGCCGCCCAAGCGCGAAAACCTGCACGCCATTTACGACCCGCGCTGGGAGCCGCGCCGCAGCGCGCGCTCCGCAGTTGCCACATCTCCCGCGGCCGAGCCTGGCCGCTGCATCGTGATCGGCGGCGGGCTCGCGGGCGCCGCCACGGCAGCCAGCCTGGCGCGGCGCGGCTGGCAGGTCGAAGTGCTCGACCAGGCGGATGCACCGGCTGCGGGTGCCTCGGCCCTGCACGCAGGCGTGTTTGCGCCGCATGTCTCGCCCGACGACAGCGTGCTTTCGCGCCTCTCGCGCAGCGGGGTGCGGCTGGTGCTCGAACACGCGCAGATGCTGCAGGCGCAAGGCTTGCTGCGCGAAGGCGTGGATTGGCAGTGCAGCGGCGTGCTCGAACACCGCGTCGATGGCAGCCCCGGCTTGCCCCCAGAATGGGAGCGCAGCGCCGGCGCCGACTGGAGCCGCCGCGCCAGCGCCGAGACATTGCAGCAAGCGCAATTACCCGTCGATGCCACCGCCTGCTGGCACCTGCGCGCCGGCTGGATACGGCCCGCACGCCTGGCCTGCGCGCTGCTCGCGCAAGCCGGCATTTACTGGCACGGCAATGCGCAGGTCGATCGCTTGGAATTCAACAACGACGGGGCGCATTGGCGGGCATTAGACGCCCAAGGCCGCGTGCTGGCCGAGGCCGAGCGCGTGGTGATCGCCGCAGGCGCGGGCAGCCGCGCACTGCTCGCGCAGCGCTGGGCGCTGCGCCCGCTGCGTGGTCAGATTTCGTGGGCCCGCTGGCCCGCTGGCGTAGCCCCCATGCTGCCCTACCCCGTCAACGGCCATGGCAATTGGGTACCGTCTTTCCCGCTCGGCGACGAGGCCGAGGGGCCGCGCGCCTGGGTGCTGGGCTCGACCTTCGAGCGCGGCGTGGACCACCTGCCCCCCACCCCTGACGAACAACGCGCAGCCCACGCAGCCAACTGGCACAAACTGCAAACCCTGCTGCCCGCCGCCGCGCAGCAATTGCAAGCCAGCTTTGCGCCCTACTTGGATATGCCTGGGCCGCAGGCAATCTCGGCATCCGCCCCGCCGCTGCAAAGCTGGGCCGCGGTGCGCTGCGTCGCCCCCGACCGGCTGCCCATCGTCGGCCCGGTGGAGCCGCACGCCCTGCCCGGCCTTTGGGTCTGCACCGCCATGGGCGCGCGCGGGCTCACGCTCGCCCTGCTGTGCGCCGAACTGCTCGCCGCACGCTGGCACGACGAACCGCTGCCGCTCGAGGGCAAACTGGCGCGGGCGTTGGCGGCGGAAAGGCTGGGCTGAACCCAGATTGTTCATGAGGCGGCGCTGAAAACCCGCGCGCTATCTGCTGTCATGGATGGCGCGCTACATTGTTCCCCTTGCAATTTCTCAGGGAGCAGCCCCATGCATGCAGTCGTAGCGCGCGTCACGGAGCGCATCGCGCAGCGCAGTCGAGACAGCCGCGCGGCCTATCTGGCCGGCATGGACGCCATGCTCGCGCGCCCGGCGTCGCAGGAGCGCATGGGTTGCGCGAACCTGGCGCACGCCTACGCCGCGCTGCCGGGTGCGGAAAAGCTCAAGCTCATGGTCGAGCGCGCGCCCAACATCGCCATCGTCACGGCCTACAACGACATGCTCTCGGCGCACCAGCCCTACCATGCCTATCCCGCCTTGCTCCGCGACGAGGCGGCGCGCTGCGGCGCCACGGTGCAGGTTGCGGGCGGCGTACCCGCGATGTGCGACGGCGTCACGCAAGGCACACCGGGCATGGAGCTGAGCCTGTTTTCGCGCGACGTGATCGCCATGGGCACGGCCATTGCGCTCGCGCACGACGTGTTCGACGGCGCGCTGCTGCTGGGCGTGTGCGACAAGATCGTGCCGGGCCTGCTGATCGGCGCGCTGCACTACGGCCATTTGCCCTGCGTGTTCGTGCCGGCGGGGCCGATGCGTTCGGGCCTGTCGAACCGCGAAAAGGCCAAGGTGCGCGAGCTGCACGCGCAAGGGCTGGTCGGGCGCGCCGAGCTGCTGCAGGCCGAATCCGCGGCCTATCACAGCCCCGGCACCTGCACGTTTTACGGCACGGCCAACAGCAACCAGATGCTGCTCGAAGCCATGGGCCTGATGCTGCCGGGCGCGGCCTTCGTGCACCCTGACACGCCCGAGCGCGAGCAGCTCACGCGCGCGGCGCTGCGCACCGTGCTCGACATCGGCCGGCGCGGCGCGCGCTTCACGCCCATAGGGCGGCTGGTCGATGCGCGCTGCATCGTGAACGCCATGGTGGCGCTGCTGGCCACGGGCGGCTCGACCAATCACTTGATCCACTGGGTCGCGGTGGCGCGCAGCGCCGGCATCGTGATCGATTGGACGGACTTCGACGAGCTTTCATCCGCCGTGCCGCTGCTCGCGCGCGTCTATCCGAACGGCGAGGCCGACGTGAACCAGTTCCAGGCCGCGGGCGGGCCGCTGTGGGTGCTGCGCGAGCTGCTCGCTGCAGGGCTGATGCACGAGCTGCCCAGCGTGCACGCAGGCGGCTTGGGCGCAGGTGCGCGCGAGGCGGCCGCAGAGTCGGGCGACGAAGCCGTGCTGCGCCCGGTGCGCCAGCCCTTCGCGCCCACGGGCGGCTTGCGCTTGCTGCAGGGGAACCTCGGGCGCGCGGTGATCAAGGTGTCGTCCGTGCCCGAGGACCGCCTCGTGGTGCAGGCGCCGGCGCGTGTGTTCGCCTCGCAGGAGGAACTGCTCGCTGCGTTCGGCGCGGGCGGCTTGCGTGAGGACATGGTGGCCGTGCTGCGCTTTCAGGGGCCACGCGCCAATGGCATGCCCGAACTGCACAAGCTCACGCCTGCGCTCTCGGTGCTGCAAGCGCAGGGCTATCGCGTGGCGCTCGTCACCGACGGGCGTATGAGCGGCGCCTCGGGCAAGGTGCCCGCGGCCATCCACGTCACGCCCGAGGCGCTCGAAGGCGGGCCGCTCGCGCGCGTGCGCGACGGCGACTTGCTGCGCATCGACGCCCGTGCAGGCACGCTCGACGTGCTCGTCGATGCCGCCGAATGGCAGCGCCGCACGCCCGCCCCGCACCAGGAGGCCCCGCCGTGCGGCTTCGGGCGCGAGCTTTTCGCGAACTTTCGCCGCAACGCAAGCAGCGCCGAACAAGGAGCATGCACATGGCTGTGAACCCATCCCCTGCCACATCGACCCCGCTGCACTTGCTGCATCCCATAGACCTGGCGTCATACGGCCCGGTGATACCGGTGCTCGTGCTCGATCGCGTGGAGGACGCGCTGCCGCTCGCGCGGGCCTTGTACGCGGGCGGCGTGCAGGTGCTCGAAGTCACCTTGCGCACGCCTGCGGCCCTGGCTGCAATCACACAGATCGCGCAGCAGCTGCCCGAAGTGGTCGTGGGCGCGGGCACGGTGCTGAGCGCGGGCGATGCGCGCCGCGCGCGTGAGGCCGGCGCACGCTTTGCCGTGAGCCCCGGCTACAGCCGGGAACTGGGCCAGGCCTGCCGGGCGCTCGGCTTGCCGTTGCTGCCGGGCGTGGCCACGGCGAGCGAGATCATGGCGGCGTTTGCCGATGGCTTTCAGTTCTTCAAGCTGTTCCCGGCCGAGGTGCTGGGGGGGCTGGACCTGCTCAAAGCCTGGGCCAGCCCTTTTCGGCACGTGAGCTTTTGCCCCACGGGCGGCATCACCGAGGCCACGGCGCCGCAGTACCTTGCGCTGCCCAACGTGCGCTGTGTCGGTGGCTCTTGGCTCGCGCCCGCGCAGTCGGTGCATGCGGGCGACTGGGCGCGCATCACGCAGCTCGCGCGCGAGGCGCAGGCGCTGCGACCAGTGCGCTAATAGCTCCCTATTTAGGAGCTATTAGCGCACGCCCCATAAGGGCTCAACTCGGTTTTTTCTTCTTGCGCAATTGCAGCAGGCGTTGCTGCAAGGGCTCGTCCGGCACCAGCACAGCGGCGACAGCGCCGGCGAAAATCTGACCGGCGTTGCCGTCGAGCGAGATCACGTCACCCTCACCCAAGGTCTTTGCGCCGAGCTGGATGCTGCGGCTTGCCGGGTCTATGTGCAGGTCGCCGCAGCCCACGAGGCACACCTTGCCGAGCTGGCGCGCGACCACGGCGGCGTGGGAAGTGCGCGCGCCGCGCTGCGTCAAAAGGCCCAGCGCGTGGCCCAGCGCGTCTATGTCGGCAGTCTCGGCATCTTGCCGCACCAGTACCACGGGCACGCCGGCAGCAGCGCGCGCCGCGGCGCGCTCGCCGTCGAGTGCGATTTCGCCGCTGACCACGCCAGGGCAGGCCGGGGTTGCCCGGGCCAGGGCTTGCGCAGCCTGCCCGCCTTCACCCTGCGCCACCAGCTGCAACGTGCCCAGGCTTTCAACGGCGACGTTCTGGGTGCGCTCGAGCGCGGTGTCTTCGTCGATCACTCCCTCTGCGAGCAAATCGAGCGCGATGCGCACGCTGGCCAGCGGGGTGCGTTTGCCCGCGCGCGTCTGCAGCCAATGCAGCACGCCGTCCTGCACGGTGAATTCGAAATCCTGCATGTCCTTGAACTCATGCTCGAGCGCATGCGCTCCATCCTGCAGCTGGCGCCAGGCGTCGGGCGCGATTTCGGCCAGCGCCTCGTGGCCATGCGCGTTGCGCCGGCCGGAAACCACGTCTTCGCCCTGCGCGTTGACCAGAAAATCGACCCAGGGTGCAGGCTGGCCGCTCATGGGGTCGCGCGTGAAGCCCACGCCCGCGCCCGAATGGCCGCCGGAGTTGCCGAACACCATTTGCTGCACCGTCACGGCTGTGCCCATCTGGTCGTCGATGTGGTTGATCTTGCGGTAGCTCACGGCTTTTTCGGCGTGCCAGGACGTGAACACCGCGCGGATCGCCGCGCTCAGCTGCGCCGTGGCCGACTGCGGAAAGGGCTCGCCGACCTGCTGCTGGTAGATGGCCTGAAAGCTGCGCGTCAAGCCACGCAGCTCGTTGAAGTCGAGCAGGCGCTCGTCGCGCCCCTGCGCCACGCGCGCGATCTCCTGCTCGAACAGCGCCGGATCGACGCCCGCCACCACCTCGGCATAGCTCGCCACGAGGCGCCGGTAGGCGTCCCAGACCATGCGTGGGTTGCCCGTCTGGCGCAGCAGGCCCGGCAGCGTGGCATCGCACAGGCCGACGTTGAGCAGCGTCTCCATCATGCCGGGCATGGACACGGGCGCGCCCGAGCGCACCGAAACGATGAGCGGGCGGCGCGGATCACCGAGCGCCAATCCCGTGGCCTCTTCGAGCGCGGGGATGCCCACCGAAAACGCCGGTAGCAGGCAGTCGTCCGGGGCTTGCGTGTAATGCGTGCCGATCACAAGCGCAGGCGGCACGCGCAGACCGATCGCCGCCATGCGCAGCAGGTTCCAGGCCTTGGAGCCCATGCTCTCGCGCCCGGCCTTGGTGCGCGCGTGGTGCCCATGGTGGGCATGGTGGCTGCCGTGGCTATCCTGATCGGCTTGGGCGATCAAGTAAAAGTGCTTGGGCCAATGCGATGCAGTGGACTTCACGACGCCACCTCCGTCTTGGTGAGCACCATCTGGCGCAACGCATAACCGGCAGCCAGCAGGCTGTCCGTGGCTTTTTCCATGGTGCCGGCGAGTTCGGTGGCAAGCTGCAGGCTAACCGGCGCGGCATGCAGCGCACCCACGATGGCCGCACGCGCCTCGCGCGCGAGCTGGTCACACATGCGCTCGGCGCGCAGCATGCGCCAGAGGGTTTGCAGGAACTGCTCGCTGTCTATCGGGTCGCCCCGGTCGCTGACGTGGCGGGCGATTTCCACCGCCTTGACCTGGTCCTGGATCGCCGCAAGCGTGGTGTCGGCCAGGTGCGTGAGCACCTCGTTGACGGCCGCTGGCAGGCCGTCGAGCGGCGCCACGAACAGCATCGAGTGCACGAACATGGCCTCTTCGAGCGCATCAGCAACGTCGTCGGACTTCTCCAGCAACTCCACCACGGGCTGCCAGCGCCCGTGGCGCTCGGCACGCTGGCGCGCGTCCATGAGCAAGTGGTCGGCCTGGCGCTCCCAATACTTGGCGCGTGCGGCCAAGTTGGTGCGCGCCGCGGCCTCGGCACCTGCGCCGCTCTCGATGGCCTCACACAGCCCGAGCGCAATGGCATGGGTGTAGGCCGCGTGCTCGGCGAGCAGGTCGAACTCGAAGCTGCGCTGGCGCAGCACACGCGCGAGCAGCATGCGCGCCTCGTCGTCGATCAGGGCCATGGGTTGCTGCTGGCGCAGCATGGTGCTCGCAATGCGCAGCAACTCGAGCAGGTATTCAGCCGCGGCAGCCTCGCCCAGGACTTCGTCGAGCCGGTCGCCGATGCGGAAAGCGTCGCCATCGACGGCCTGCATGGCATGAAAAACCAGCCGCTCGCCGCCTGCCTCCAGCCAGCCTACATGCCCCCATTCCTCCTGCGCGGCCTTGGCGAGCAGCTGCTGCGCCTGCGCCTTGCTCACGAAATTCTGCAAGCGCTTGCGTGCCCGGTTCCAGTCGATCACGAACACGATGCGCGAGGCCACGCCTTCGAGCGCGTTCTCGAGCGCCTGCATGCTATCGGCCTGCAAGCGCGCCTCGCCCAGCACGTAAGGCTTGCCGGCGTTGAGACCTTGGACAGTGCGCGGCTCGGACACCGTCCAGGTGAAGCCCAGCGCCTCGAGCATGCCGCGGAAGAAGTTGAAGCGCGCCGTGTGCAGATCGGAATACGTCAGGCGCAGCTCCATCCCCTCCACGGTGATCACAAGCACGTGCACATCGTTCGTGCCGATGTCGTTTTGGATCAGCAGCCGCGCGCCGTCGCGCGTGACCGCCGTGTCCAGGCCCGGGTGCGAAAACTTGAGCGGCGCCGTGCGGTGCAGGCCGCGCATGAAGGCGCTGACCAGCGGGCGGTCTTGCTTGTCGATCTGCCACACGTGCGCACCATCGAGGTCTTCGGTGGCGATCTCGCTGGCCATGGCATTGAGCTGCTGGTGCAAGTCCATCACGAGCAGGTGCAGGCTGTCGCCGGCCTTGCGGTCGCCGTGGGTGAGCTGCGCGAGCGCGGCGCGCTCCAGCCCTTCGTCGGTGTCGAGCTCGCGCAGGCGCTGCAGCCAAAAGTCGCGCCGCGCCGTGAGCTCGGGCGGGCAGGCGCGGCCGCTGTCGCACACCGGGCGCGCCATGGTGGCAAGGTCTGCGGCCAGCGCAGCCAGCAGCTTGTCCTGGTGGCGCATGACCAAACGCCCGTCGTCGAAATACGCGCTTTTCACGAGCTCCGGCAGCCAGGCGGCATCCTGCAGGCCTGCATGCGCGAGCTCGCGCCCCCAGTCGGGCACGGCAGTATCGGGCGCCGCCGCATGCTGGGCAGCCGACTGCAACAAAGTGAGGTAGAGCTTGAGCCGGTCATTGGCGGCCAGTGCCGCCTTGACCCAGGCCGGCAGCAGCAGTGACTGCTGCCCGAGCGATGCCACGGCTTGTTCCTTGCGCATGGGCGATTCCTGACGAGGTGGATGCAAAAGCCCCAAGCGTGATGCATCGATATGGCACAGCTATGACAAACCACGCCGCCAGCGCGGGCCACCCTCCTCTACTCTGTGTGAGCTTGCCCCCGAAAAACGGACGCCACGAGGTTTGTAATGTTGACCTTGTGGAGGAAATATGAAGGGCACCGGCGGCCGCGAGCACGGGCGTGAGGCCCTGCATGCGCAATGCCCGGGCCGGCGCGGCGCGGGTGTAATCGGGGAGTGCACACAAGGGCATGGCAGTGGTCTGCGTTTTTCGGTGGGGGCGCAAAACAGTGGCGCAAAACAGCGCCGCATCACCCCAGCAGCGCCACGGCCTTGATCTGCGCCCACACCGGCATGCCCACGGCCAGGTGCAACTGGTCGCAGGAAAAGCGCGTGATGCGCGCGAGCAGCGGCGTGCCGCCGGCGTCCAGGCGCACCAGCATGTGCGCGGGGGTGTCGGCGCTGGAAATGGCGGTGATGGTGGCGGGCAGGCGGTTGAGGATGGAGCTGCCCGGCGCCGGTGCGAGCGCCAGGCTCACGTCGCGCGCCTGTACCTGCAGGCGCAGGCACGCGCCCGGCGCGAGCGGCGCGGGGTGCGGCGCCAGCAGTGTGCCGCCGGCAAAGCCCAGGCGCAGCAGCTCGTAGGCGCGGTCGTAGCCCTGCACCGTGGCCTCGATCAGCACGGCAGCGCTGGCGCTTTGCGCCGTGGGCAGGTCTATGCGCGCCAGGGTTGCGGCGATGGGGCCGCTCGCGCGCACCTGCCCCGCTTCGAGCAGCACCAGGTGGTCGGCGAGCTGGATCACCTCGTCGAGCGCGTGCGAGACGTAGAGCACGGGAATGTCGAGCTCGGCGCGCAGCCGCGCCAGATAAGGCAGGATCTCGGCCTTGCGCTGCGCGTCGAGCGCGGCGAGCGGCTCGTCCATGAGCAGCAGCCGCGGCGCGGTGAGCAGCGCGCGCGCAATGGCCACGCGCTGGCGTTCGCCGCCCGAAAGCGTATCGGGCCGCCGCTGCAGCAAGTGGCCTATGCCCAGCAGTTCGATCGCCTGCGCGCGCGGCACGCGCCGCGCCGCAGCCGGGATGCGCCGCAGGCCGTAGTCGAGGTTGCGCGCCACGTCCAGGTGCGCAAACAGGCTCGCCTCCTGGAACACATAGCCCAGCGGGCGCCGGTGCGTGGGCACGAAGCGCTGCGCGTCCTGCCAGACGGCGCCGTTGACCGCGAGGTGGCCGCCCGCGTGCCGCTCCAGCCCGGCGATGGCGCGCAGCAAGCTGGTCTTGCCCGAGCCCGAGGCGCCAAACAGCGCCGTGACGCCGCGCCCCGGCAGATGCAGGTCGGCGTGCAGCATGAAGCCGGGGTAGGCGATGGCAAAGCGCGCCTCTATGCCGTCCCTTGCGCCGTCTGCTTCACGCGCCGCGCCCTGCGCATGCACGGCGATGCCTTCAGCCGCCATGGCGCCTCCCCGCGCCGCGGCCGTAGAGCCACAGCAGCACGACGAAGCTGAACGCCAGCATGCCGCCGGCAAGCGCATGCGCCTGGGCGTACTCCATGGCCTCGACGTGGTTGTAGATTTGTATCGACACCACGCGCGTTTGCTGCGGGATGTTGCCGCCCATCATCAGCACCACCCCGAACTCGCCCACCGTGTGCGCAAAGCCGAGCACGCCCGCAGTCAAAAAACCCGGCCGCGCGAGCGGCAGCGCGACGCTCACGAAGCGATCCCAGGGCGCGGCGCGCAAGGTGGCGGCGACTTCGAGCGGGCGCGTGCCCACGGCCTCGAAAGCCTGCTGCAGCGGCTGCACCACGAAGGGCAGCGAATACACCATCGAAGCCAGCACCAGCCCCCAAAAGGTAAAAGGCAGCAGCGCCAGCCCCCAGGCCTGCATGAGCCGCCCCAGCGGCCCCTGCGGCCCGAGCAGCACGAGCAGGTAAAACCCCAGCACCGTGGGCGGCAGCACCAGCGGCAGGGCCACTACGGCGCCCACCGGCCCCTTCCACCACGCGCGCGTGCGCGCGAGCCACCAGGCCAGCGGCGTGGCGAGCACGAGCAGCAGCGCCGTGGTCGTGGCGGCAAGGCGCAAGGTCAGCGCAATGGCCGACCAGTCGTCGGGGCCGAGCAGCGAGGACAAGGCCGCGAAAGCCGGGGCTGCGCCGGCATCGGATGAAGAAGCGGAGGACATGGCGGCAGGCATGGCGAAAAGGATGGCGCGCGCGCTCACAGCCCGTAGCCGTAGGTCTGGATCACCGCGCGCGCCTTGTCGCCCCGCAGGTATTGCATGAGCGCGGCCACCGCGGGCTTGGGCTGGCCGCCAGCCGTGCCTTTGGTGAGCACGACGGCATCCTGGCGGATAGGGCGGTAGAGCTTGGCGGGCACCATCCACATCGAGCCGCCCTTGAGCTGGCCCTGTTCATCGAGCACCTGCGCATAGGCCACGAAGCCCAGTTGCGCATTGCCGCTGGCGGTGAACTGGTAGGCCTGGCCGATGTTTTCGGCCTGCACGATCTTGGGCGCGAGCGCGTCGTACACGCCCAGCGCCTGCATGGCCGCTATGCCCGCTGCGCCGTAGGGCGCGAGCTTGGGGTTGGCCAGCGACAGGTGCGTGAAATTGCCGCGCCGCAGCACCTCGCCCGCCGCATCGACCACGCCGGGCTGAGTGCTCCACAGCACCAGTTTGCCTACGGCGTAGGTGAAGTGGCTGCCCGCGAGCGCTGCGCCCTCTTGTTCGAGCCGCGCCGGGGTTTCGTCGTCGGCCGCAAGCAGCACCTCGAAAGGCGCACCGTTCTTGATCTGCGCGTAAAACTTGCCCGTGGAGCCGAACGCGAGCACGGCCTTGTGGCCCGTGTCCTGCGCGAACAGCGCGGCGATCTTCTGCATGGGCGCAGTGAAATTGGCGGCCACGGCCACCTGCACCTCGTCGGCGCGCGCGGCGCTGGCGGCGAGGCTGAGCACAAAGGCCGCGATGAGGGCCAGCGATCGGAACAACAAGCGGGACATGGCAAATCTCCTGGTGAGCTTGGGAAAAAGAAGCGAAAAACAGCAGGGAATCGAAAGCTGCAAAAAACGGTTCAGCCCAGCGCCGCGAGGATCACGCTAGACGCCTTGAACACCGCGCAGGCGCGCAGGCCCGGCGCAAGGCCGAGGTTTTCCACGCTCGTGCGCGTGAGCACAGCGGTCACCGTCTTGCCGCCCGCAAGCGCCAGGGCCACTTCGGCGCTCACCGGCCCTTCGTGGATGTGGCTCACTTCGCCCCAGAGCTGGTTGCGCGCGCTCAGCAGCCCCACACCCGCGGTGCACAGCAGCAGCGAGGACGACTTGACCAGCGCCACCACCTCCTGGCCCAGCGCCAGCCCGAGGTTGTCCGCCGAGGCGCGCGTGATCAGCGCGGTGAGCTCGGTCTGTGCGTCGAGCGCGATGCGCACTTCAAAATCGACGCCGCCGCCGTCGTGCAGCCCCGCCACCGTGCCCACGAACTGGTTGCGCGCGCTGGTGCGCACGGCCATGCGCCGCAGCAGCGTCTGGAACTGGTGCACGTCGTCCGCGTTCAGCGCCTGCATCTGGCCCGCGAGCCGGTCGAGCGCGCCCTGGTATTCCTGCTCCACGGCGCGGTACAGCGCGATCACCTTGCGCCCATAGTCCGTCAGGCGCGTGCCGCCGCCGCGCGCGCCGCCGGTGCTGCGCAGCACCAGCGGCTCGTGGGCCAGATTGTTCATGGCATCAACCGCATCCCAGGCCGCCTTGTACGACAAGGGCACGGCCTTGGCCGCCTGCGAGATCGAGCCATGCGCGTCGATGGCTTCGAGCAGGCGGATGCGCGTGGCCCCGAGAAAAGGGCCGAGTTCGGTCTCGAGCGCCAGCCGGCCTATGAGCTTGTTGGGCTGAGGGGACATCATGGGCACCTTTTTGTGTATCGAAATATACAAAACTACATAACCATTTTGGCTGATTCCTGACAATCACGACACGCGGGTGGTCTTCATGAAAACCGGCACGGGTCGAGAACAGCAAAGCGTGAGGCGCTATGGTTGTTGGCATACAGAGTTTGCGCCTACACTGATCCACGCCATGCAAGAAGCATGCGCGATATTTCAGATGACATAACGAAATCGTTTCAGAAGAAAGGCGCTACCATGAAAGTCAGTGCCCGCAACGTCTTCCACGGCAAGGTCAGCGCCATCACCGCCGGCGCCGTGAACAGCGAAGTCGAGCTCACCACCGACGGCGGCGACAAGCTCGTGGCCATCGTCACGCAGGCCAGCGTGCGCGAGCTGGGCCTGGCGCCCGGCAAGCCGGCGTTCGCGCTCGTCAAGGCCCCGTGGGTCATGCTGCTCACCGATGACGCAGGCGCGCACTTTTCCGCACGCAACCGCCTGCGCGGCACGGTGTGCAAACTGGTGCCGGGCGTGGTCAACACCGACGTGGTGCTGAGCCTGCCCGGCGGCAGCCAGGTGCACGTCGTGATCACCAGCGAAGCCGTGCGGGAGCTGGGCCTCAAGGAAGGCAGCCCCGCCACCGCGCTCATCAAGGCCAGCCACGTGGTGCTGGGCGTGCCGGCTTGAGCAACAGGGCGGGTCGCGGTGATCAGAGGTTGCGGCCCTGCCCAAGGGCGGACAGGCGACCCGTGAAAAAATGGGGCCATGAAGTCCACCGATGCCCCCGCCGCCCACACTGCGCGCAACGCCGACGGCTCCTGGCGTGCGCCGCATGACTTGGCGGCGCATTTGCGCGCCGTTGCAGGGCTGGCGGCGCAATGTGCCGATAGCTACGGCGCCGAGTGGGCGCGTCTGGCCGGCCTGTGGCACGACCTCGGCAAGTACCGGCCCGGCTTCCAGCGCTACCTGCGCGCCGCGAGCGGCGCCGAGGCCGAGAACGCGCACATCGAGGGCAGCGCCGGGCGGGTGTCGCACTCGACCGCCGGGGCGCTGCTGGCCTGCGAGCGCTTCGGCACCGCGGGCCGGGTGCTGGCCTACCTGATCGCCAGCCACCACGCCGGGCTGTACGACTGGAACTCCGACGAGAGCAGTCTCGAAGCGCGCCTCGCCTCGGAAGCCAGCCGCGCCGAGCTGGCCGAAGCGCTCGCGCAGGTACCGCCTGAAATCCTCGACCACGGTGGCTTCGTGCCGAATCTGCGCGCCATTCCGGGCGGCTCGGCCGGCTTCGCCTTGTGGCTGCGCATGTTGTTCTCGGCGCTGGTGGACGCCGACTTTCTCGACACCGAAGCCTTCATGGACGAGGGCAAGGCGGCTGCGCGTGGTGGTTGGCCGGATTTCGGCGCCTTGCGCACCGCCTTCGATGCCCATATGGCCGGGCTCGCGGCGGATGCGCCCGACACGCCGGTCAACCGCCTGCGCGCCCGCATCCTTGCCCAGTGCCGCGCCAAGGCGGCGGAAAAGCCCGGCCACTTCTCGCTCACCGTGCCCACCGGCGGCGGCAAGACCTTGGCGGCCATGGCCTTCGCGCTCGACCACGCGCTGATCCACGGCCAGCGGCGGATCATCTATGTGATCCCCTACACCAGCATCATCGAGCAGACCGCGGACGTGTTCCGCCGCATCTTCGGCGACGCGGTGATCGAGCACCACAGCAACGCCGAGTCCGACCCCAGCCGCGAGAACCTGCGCAGCCGCCTCGCGTGCGAGAACTGGGACGCACCCATCGTCGTCACCACCAGTGTGCAGTTCTTCGAGTCCTTGTTCGCGGCGCGCACCAGCCGTTGCCGCAAGCTGCACAACATCGTCGGCAGCGTGGTGGTGCTGGACGAGGCGCAACTGTTGCCGCCGGAGTTCCTGAAACCGATCCTCGGTGTGCTGAACCTGCTCACGCGCCACTACGGCGTCACGGTGGTGCTCAGCACCGCCACGCAGCCGGCGCTGGCGCGGCAGGAATACTTCGACTCGCAGCGCAACCTCGAAGGGCTCGACGATGTGCGCGAGCTGATGCAGGGCGGCCCGCAGGTCGAGACCCCGGACGAGCTGTATCGGGACTTGAAGCGTGTGAACGTACGCCTGCCGGCCGACTGGCAAAAGCGCACTGCCTGGGAAGAGCTCGTCGCTGAGCTTACGGCGCACGAAAGCGTCCTGGCGATCGTCAACACCCGCCGCCACGCCGCGGCGCTGCACGCGCTGCTGCCCGAGGGCACGCTGCACCTGTCGGCGCTGATGTGCGGCGCGCACCGGGCGGACGTGATCGCCACCATCAAGGCGCGCCTGAAGGCTGGTGAACCGACGCGCGTGGTGAGCACCCAGCTCGTCGAGGCCGGCGTCGATCTCGACTTTCCGGTCGTGTACCGGGCGCTGGCCGGGCTCGATTCGATCGCCCAGGCCGCCGGGCGCTGCAACCGCGAGGGCCGTTTGTCGGGGTTGGGCGAGGTGGTGGTATTCGTGCCCCCGGAAGACGCGCCGCCCGGCTTGCTTCTCAAAGGTCAGCAAGCCTGTACGACCGTGCTGTACGGCCACGCAGGTGATGCACTCGACCGCCGGCTTTTTGAGCCCTACTTCCAACACTTTTACTCTCAGCGCGATCGCGATAAGGAAAAGGAAATTGAGTGTCTGCTTACTCTTAATTCCAAAACCTTATCGATCAATTTCCGCAGCGCTGCCGGCAAGTTTCGCCTGATCGACGACGCCGATCAGGCCAGCGTCATCGTCCGCTATCGCGGGCCGCACGGGCAGGACGCCACTGTCGATCAGCGCCTCGCGCAACTGCGCCGCGACGGCGCCGAGCGCTGGTTGCTGCGCGCCCTGCAGCGTTACACCGTGAGCATCCGCCAGCGCGACGCCCAGCGCCTGCTGGCGCAGGGCGACATCGCGGAGCTGCTGCCGGGTTTGTTCGTGCAGGTGAGCGATGTGCTCTACGATGCGGTACTCGGGCTGCGCATCGCCGACGGTGGCGATCCTGCGCGGCCGCTCGTGGTTTGAGGATGCCCAATGCCCATGACCCCAACATACTGTCTCGAAGTCCGCGGCGAGTTCGCCTGCTTCACTCGCCCCGAGATGAAGGTCGAGCGCGTGAGCTACGACGCCATTACACCCTCCGCGGCGCGCGCCGTGTTCGAGGCCATCCTGTGGAAGCCAGCCATCCGCTGGCAGGTACGCAAGATCGAGGTCTTGAAGCCCATTCGCTGGATCAACCTGCGCCGCAACGAGGTGGCGGGCGTGGTCTCCACGCGCAACGTCGAGAGCGCCATGCGCGCCGGCAGCGGTGATCTGGCGCTCTACATCGAAGACGAGCGCCAGCAGCGCGCCGGGTTGTTTCTGCGCGACGTGGCCTACCGCCTGCACGCGGAACTCACTCTGCAGCCCGCTGCGCCGCCGGGCGAGACGCTGGTGAAGTACCGCGAGATGTTCGAGCGCCGCGCCGCCAAGGGCCAGTGCGTGAACCAGCCGTATCTGGGCTGCCGGGAATTCGCCGCCGCGTTCCGGCTGGTGACGAACATCAGTAACGAGCCGCCGCCCATCGCCGAGACGCGCGACCTGGGCTTCATGCTGCACGACCTCGACTTCCGCAACCCGGCCGATCCGGTGCCGCGCTTTTTCCGCGCGCAGATGACGAACGGCGTGGTGGCGGTGCCGGATTTCGACGCTGCGGAGGTGCGCGCATGATTTTGCAAGCGCTTGCCGACTACTACCGGCGCAAACAGACCGACCCCGATCCGGCGCAGCGCCTGCCGGCCTATGGCTTCGAGGAAAAGGAGATTCCCTTCATCCTCGAAATCGACGGCGAGGGCCGGCTGGTGCAGATCCTTGACACCCGCAGCGGCGAGGGCAAGAAGAAAACCGCGCAGCGCTTTCTGGTGCCCCGCGCGGTCAAGAAGACTTCCGGCGTCGCGGCCAATCTGCTGTGGGACACGGCCGAGTACGTGCTCGGCATCGACACCCGCGGCAAGCCGGAGCGGGTGGCCGAACAACACACCGCCTTTCGCGCCCGCATCGAGGCGCTGGCGGAGGCGGCGCAGGCCGATCCCGGCATCGCCGCCGTGCGGGCGTTTCTGGATCGCATCGACTTCGACGCGCTCGCCGCCTGTCCCGCGTGGGAGGAGATCAAGACCACCAACCCGCTGCTCACTTTTCGCCTGCACGGCGATGTGGAGCTGGTCTGCCAGCGTCCGGTGGTGACCGCGCTAGCTGGAGATGAGCCGGATGACGAGGCCACCGTGACCTGCCTCGTCAGTGGCGAGCGGGCCGCACCCGAGCGGCTGCATGCCGCCATCAAGGGCGTGTGGGGCGCGCAAAGCTCGGGGGCGAACATCGTCTCCTTCAACCTCGACGCCTTCAATTCCTACGGCAAGACGCAGGGCGCCAACGCGCCGGTCGGCAAACCCGCCGCCTTCGCCTACACCACCGCGCTGAACCACCTGCTGGCCAAGGGATCACGGCAGCGCATCCAGGTGGGCGATGCCTCGACGGTGTTCTGGGCCGAGGAAGCGCACGAACTCGAATCCTCACTCGCAGACCTGTTCGGCGAGCCGCCCAAGGACGACCCTGACCGTGGCACCGACGCGCTGCGCGCGTTCTACCGCGCCGTCGAGACCGGGCGCTTTGCCGTGGGCAGCGACGACACCCGCTTTTACGTGCTGGGCCTGGCGCCCAACGCCGCGCGCATCGCCGTACGCTTCTGGGAGACGGCGCCGGCCATCGAACTCGCCCGGCGCATCCGCCAGCACTTCGACGACATCGCCGTGGCGCGCTCGCCGCGCGATCCGGAGCACCTGTCGCTGTTCCGCCTGCTCACCGCGACCGCGGTGCAGGGCAAGGCCGACAACATCGCGCCCAACCTCGGCGGCGAGGTGCTGCGCGCCATCGTCGAAGTGCTGGCGTACCCCGCCACCCTGCTCAACGCCGCCGTGCAGCGCTGCCGCGCCGAGCAGCAGGTGAGCTATCCGCGCGCCGCCGCCATCAGCGGTTGGCTGAACCGCGACGCCCGCCGCCGCCATTTACCCAAGGAGGAGTTCCCGTCCATGCTCGACCCAGCTCACCAAAGCGCCGCCTATCGGCTCGGCCGGCTATTCGCCGTGCTCGAAAAAATCCAGGAAGAGGCCAGCCCCGGCCTCAACGCCACCATCCGCGACCGCTACTACGGCGCCGCCTCGGCCACGCCGGTGGCGGTATTCACGACCTTGCTGCGGCTCAAGAACCACCACCTCGGCAAGCTGCACGCTGGCCGCGCGGTGCAGATGGAAAAGCTGATCGGCGAGATCATGGCCGGCATCGACGACATCCCGCGCCATCTGAATCTGCCCGACCAGGGCCGCTTCGCGCTCGGCTACTACCACCAGCGCCAGGCGTTTTTCAGCAAACACGCCGCCGAAACCACAGAAACCGAATCCACCCAGGGAGAACCCGCATGAGCCTTGCCCACCGCTACGACTTCGTCCTGCTGTTCGACGTGAAGGACGGCAACCCCAACGGCGACCCCGACGCCGGCAACCTGCCGCGCCTGGATGCCGAGACCGGCCATGGCCTGGTCACCGATGTGGCGCTCAAGCGCAAGGTGCGCAATTTCGTCGGGCTGGTGAAAGGCGAGCAACCGCCCTATGAGATCTACGTGAAAGAGAAAGCCATCCTCAACAACCAGCACAAGCGCGCCTATGTGGGCATCGGCCGCGAAGACCTGCTCGCCGGCGACGACAAGAAACGCAAGGGCGGCGCTGCGGTGGATGACGCCCGCGCCTGGATGTGCCGCAACTTCTTCGACGTGCGCACCTTCGGCGCCGTGATGTCCACCGGCATCAACTGCGGGCAGGTGCGCGGGCCGATCCAGCTTACCTTCGCGCGCTCGATCGATCCCATCGTCGCTTTGGAGCATTCCATCACGCGCATGGCGGTCGCCACCGAGGCGGAAGCCGAAAAACAGGAGGGCGACAACCGCACCATGGGCCGCAAGCACACCGTGCCTTATGGCCTGTACCGCGCGCATGGCTTCGTGTCGGCCTTTCTGGCCAAGCAGACCGGCTTCTCCGAGGACGACCTCGCGCTGTTCTGGCAGGCACTGTGCCAGATGTTCGAGCACGACCGCTCGGCCGCCCGCGGCGAGATGACGACGCGCGGGCTGTACGTGTTCAAGCACGATTCGGAGCTTGGCAATGCGCCCGCGCATGCGCTGTTCGATCGGGTGCAAGTCAAACGCAAGGAAGGCGTGGAAGTGCCGCGCGCGTTTGCGGATTACGAGGTGCGCGTCGCGGCGGACGACTTACCGAATGGTGTGAGCTTGGAACAGCCTTGCTGAAGGCAGTTTTTTAGAGATAGCTATGAGCGCACAATCCACGTCATCGTCGAACAGGCGCCCGAAGGCGGCTACCTTGCGTGCGCCGTCGGCGCGGACATCTTTACCGAGGCGGGCGATCTTGAGCAACTGCGCGCGCAGATTCGGGATGCCGTGCATTGCCACTTCAAGCCCGGCGAATGCCCGCGCCTGATCCGCCTGTTCAGTGGAGCAGACCGTGCATGAGAGCGACTATCCTATCCCGATCTCCGCGCTCCAGCACTGGTGCTACTGCCCGCGCCAGTGCGGGCTGATCCACCTCGAACAGTCCTTCGCCGACAACCTCCACACGGCGCGCGGGCAGGCCGTGCACCATCTGGTCGACACGCCCGGCTACGAGATGCAGGCCGGCGTGAAGGTGGAGCGCGCGCTGCCGCTGTGGTCGGACCGGCTGGGGCTGATCGGCAAGGCCGATCTGGTCGAGTTCCACACCGATGGGCGCATCTTTCCGGTCGAGTTCAAGCACGGCCCCAGGCGCGCCAAACGCCATGACGACGTGCAGCTCGCCGCGCAGGCGCTGTGCCTCGAAGAAATGCTCGGCCGGCCAGTGACGCACGGCGCCATCTATCACGCCTCCAGCCACCGCCGGCGCGAGGTGGAGATCACCCCGGCGCTGCGGGCGCTGGTGGTCGAGACCGCCGACGCGATCCGCGCCATGCTCGCGAGCGGCCGCCTGCCGCCGCCCGTGAACGACGCGCGCTGCCGCGAGTGTTCGCTGATCGAGATCTGTCAGCCCGCGGCGCTTGCGGCCCGGAGCGTGCAAAACGCAATACGCGCGGAATTGTTCGACGCCACCGCCCAGGACTGACCACCGTGTACGCCCTGCAAAACACGCTCTATGTGCTGACGCCCGACGCCTACGCGCACCTCGAAAACGACACCGTGCGCATCGACGTCGAACGCGAAAAGCGTCTGCAAGTGCCGCTGCACCATCTGGGCGGCATCGTTTGCTTTGGCAACGTGCTCGTCTCGCCCGCGCTTATGCACCGGCTCGCGGACGAGGGCAAGTCGCTCGTGTTGCTCGATGTGCAAGGGCGCTTCAAGGCCCGTCTCGAAGGGCCGGTCTCCGGCAACATCCTGCTGCGCCAAGCGCAGCACCGCAGCGCGGTGGATGGCGCCTTTGCCCTCGAATTCGCCCGCGCCATCGTCGCGGGCAAGCTCAAGAACAGTCGCAATCTGCTGCTGCGCGCCGCGCGCGAGGCTGCCGACGCCGATGAGCAAGCCCAGCTCAAGCGCGCTGCGGACAATATCGCCGCCTCGCTGCGCGCCGCCGCGAAGGCGGCAGACCTCGACGCCCTGCGCGGCGTGGAAGGTGAAGCCGCGCGCGGTTACTTTGCTGCGCTCAACCTCGTCGTCAAACCCCAGATGCGCGAACACTTCACGCTCGATGGCCGCACGCGCAGGCCGCCGCTCGACCGCTTCAACGCGCTGCTGTCGTTTCTCTATTCCATGTTGATGAACGACTGCCGTTCGGCGCTCGAAACCGTGGGGCTCGATCCGCAGCTCGGCTTTCTGCATGCCGTGCGCCCTGGCCGCGCCGCGCTGGCGCTGGACTTGCAGGAGGAATTCCGGGCCGTGCTTGCCGACCGCCTGGCGCTCACGCTCATCAACCGTGGCCAGCTCGGCCCGCGTGATTTCGACGAGCGCGAGGGCGGCGCGGTGATGCTGAACGACAGTGGCCGACGCGCCGTCATCACCGCTTGGCAGGAACGCAAACAGGAGCAAGTCACCCATGCGCTGCTGAATATGCAGGTGCCGATCGGCATCGTGCCATTCGTGCAGGCACGCTTGATGGCACGCACTCTGCGCGGTGAGATGGACGGCTACCTGCCGTATCTGCCGAAATAGCCAGACCATGCTGATACTCGTCACCTACGATGTTTCTACCGAAACTGCGGCCGGCCGCCGGCGCCTGAGGCGGGTAGCGAAGGTTTGCGAGAGCATGGGCCAGCGCGTGCAAAAATCGGTTTTCGAGTGCCAAGTCGATGAAATGCAGTTCGAGCGGCTCGAGCGCGCATTGCTCGCCGAGATCGACCAGGCCGAAGACAATCTGCGCCTTTACCGCATCACCGAGTCGGCCCAGCTGCGCGTCAAGCAATATGGTGTGTTCCGCTCGGTGGACTTCGACGGGCCATTGATGGTCTGACGGAAATGTCCGCGAACCTACAGCAAGCGGGAGTCTCCTAGACGGTTCGCGGAAGATGTATCTCGTTGAAAACATGGAGAATTCATGCGCTGCGCGTACTTTGACCCCAAAGCCGACAAGCCCGTGGTGCAAGGTTCGCGTTGCGCACGAAAAATCCGCTTTTGCAACCGATGGTTGCGAGGGCGGCGTTTCTCCCGGCCAAAAAGCCGGGAGTGGATTGAAACGACCCTCGATCGGGGTGTAGATAGTGGGGCTGGGGGTTTCTCCCGGCCAAAAAGCCGGGAGTGGATTGAAACATGTTCAAAACTGCCAGTTCTGAGCGTGGCGTGCTGTTGCACGGTTTCTCCCGGCCAAAAAGCCGGGAGTGGATTGAAACATCGTGGCATCCGCGCGTGTCGTTGGGCTCACATTCGTTTCTCCCGGCCAAAAAGCCGGGAGTGGATTGAAACATCGAGGACTGCATGAGGTAGGCGCAGGATCATGCACGTTTCTCCCGGCCAAAAAGCCGGGAGTGGATTGAAACTTCTTTTGAATCAGTCTCAGGAACGACAGATACGCCGTTTCTCCCGGCCAAAAAGCCGGGAGTGGATTGAAACAGCCCAGGCGCTACACTCGACGGCGATATTAGCGGTTTCTCCCGGCCAAAAAGCCGGGAGTGGATTGAAACGCGGTCCACCTTGGGGGTTTCGGGGGCGTGGGTGAGCGTTTCTCCCGGCCAAAAAGCCGGGAGTGGATTGAAACCTTGATGGTTGCCTCGGGGAAAGCCCCGCGCGCGGTTTCTCCCGGCCAAAAAGCCGGGAGTGGATTGAAACGGGTCTTGCGGAATGCGCACTTTGGCCTCGCGGTCTTACCAAATCAAAGGCGGCCATTGACCGATGGCTCAAGGATGTGGCTCCGAGCACAGAGCTACGCAAATGGTTCGGACACGATCCAAGCCGTTGGGAGGAGTTTTGCCGCAGATACGAGGCTGAGCTCTCGCAGAAATCCGAACTACTCAGCGAGCTTCGGACAATCGCGCGAAAGAGTCCACTAACGCTCCTGTTCGCGGCTCGCGATGAGCTGCACAACGAAGCTGTGGTGCTGCGGGACTTTCTCATGCGCTGAGGGCACCGCAATATGCATCAACAGGCCCAAGACATGAGCGCACCCCATGATCATCGCAATAACCGCACAAACGAAAAGCAAGCCAAGGCAGCAGGGACGCCGCATGATTGCGGAGTCCCAGTTTTGCTTAGGGAACGACTTCGAGCCGACCTTTCATGCCCGGATGAAAGCGACAGGCGTAGTCGATCACGCCGGGCTGCCTCAAAACCGTTTGGCCTTTGGCGCTTGGCGGGAGGTCAATGTCGAAACTCCCGTCGCTAGCGGTCGCCGTGTGGCGAAAGATGTCGGAATTTCGCCATTCGACAATGTCGTTCACGTGCAGTCCTGCTGGGGCAGGCCCAAACGCCAGTTTGTCGATTTCGATCACGTAAACTTGCGGCTCGGCGCCACGCGGCAGGGGCATGAACGCGAGAAGGCCGAGCGATAGCGCCCCGCTTGCCACCATAAGGGATCGAACGGCCATCGAACCCTACTTCAGCTGGCCGACAAGATGCTCAGCGTGCTGCTGATGTTCCTTAAACAGCTTGAGGCCGGTTTCAAGCAGGCTCTTTAGTTCACCGTTCTGGGCATCGGGGATGAGCACGGT
>CAVPUD010000052.1:0-13454 GCA_963708545.1 uncultured beta proteobacterium
GACGAGTTCGCCAAAAAAGCCAAGGTCGAGGTCACGGGCGACGACATGCGCGAAGGCCTGTGCTGCGTGCTCTCGGTCAAGGTGCCCGAGCCCAAATTCAGCAGCCAGACCAAGGACAAGCTCGTGTCCAGCGAAGTGCGCGCGCCCGTCGAAGACATCGTCGGCAAGCTGCTCGGCGACTACCTGCAGGAGCACCCGGCCGACGCCAAGCTGATCTGCGGCAAGATCATCGACGCCGCGCGCGCGCGCGAGGCCGCGCGCAAGGCGCGCGAGATGACGCGGCGCAAAGGCGTGCTCGACGGCATGGGCCTGCCCGGCAAGCTCGCCGACTGCCAGGAAAAAGACCCGGCGCTGTGCGAGATCTACATCGTCGAGGGCGACTCCGCCGGCGGCTCCGCCAAGCAGGGGCGCGACCGCAAGTTCCAGGCCATCCTGCCGCTGCGCGGCAAGATTCTGAACGTGGAAAAGGCGCGCTACGAGAAGCTCCTCACGAGCAACGAAATCCTCACCCTCATCACCGCGCTGGGCACGGGCATAGGCAAGGCCGGCGGCAGCAGCGGCGGCGACGACTTCGACGTCGCCAAGCTGCGCTACCACCGCATCATCATCATGACCGACGCCGACGTCGATGGCGCGCACATCCGCACGCTGCTGCTCACCTTCTTCTACCGCCAGATGCCCGAGCTGGTCGAGCGCGGCCACATCTACATCGCGCAGCCGCCGCTCTACAAAGTCAAGGCCGGCAAGGAAGAGCTCTACCTCAAGGACGGCACCGCGCTCGAGAGCTTTTTGCTGCGCATCGCGCTGCACCAGGCCAGCGTGTTCACGGGCGACGCCGGCGCGCGCACGCTCGCGGGCGACGAGCTCGCCGCGCTGGCGCGCAAGCACCAGGCTGCCGAAAGCGTGATCGCGCGCCTGGGCGCCTTCATGGACGCCGAAGCGCTGCGCGCCGTGGCCGACGGCGTCGCGCTGAACCTCGACGACCTGGACGCCGCCGCGCACAGCGCCGCCACGCTGCAGGCCGCGCTGCGCGCGCTCAACCCCACGGGCGTGCCCGCAGAGGTCTCGGCCGAGTTCGACCCGCGCACCGACAAACCGCTGCTGCGCATCAGCCGGCGCCACCACGGCAACGTCAAGAGCAGCGTGATCACGCAGGACTTCGTGCACGGCGCCGACTACGCCGCGCTGGCCGAAGCCGCGCACACCTTCCGCGGCCTGCTCGGCGAGGGCGCCAAGGTCCTGCGCGGCGAGGGCGAGCGCCAGAAGGAAGAAAAGGCCAGCGACTTCCGCCAGGCCATGAAGTGGCTGCTCAGCGAAGCCGAGCGCACCACGAGCCGTCAGCGCTACAAGGGCCTGGGCGAGATGAACCCCGAGCAACTGTGGGAAACCACCATGGACCCGGCCGTGCGCCGCCTGCTGCGCGTGCAGATCGACGACGCCATCGAAGCCGACCGCGTGTTCACCATGCTCATGGGTGACGAGGTCGAACCGCGGCGCGAGTTCATCGAGACGAATGCGCTGCGTGCGGCGAATATCGATGTGTGAACCTGTAGGTTCTCATTGATCTTGCAAATATTCTCACTACTTGCAAATCACGGCCGCGTGTTGAGCGAGGCATAAGGTACGAAATTGCGGACCATAAGGCGCGAAAACCATGGACCCCTTTTGTTGACGACGCGCTCTGTGATGGTTAATGCTTGAAGATTTGGTATGGCACGCTCTCTTCGTAAGCACAAGCTCGACGGCACGCCTTACTTCAGGCGAGATAAGGTCGAATTCGAAATTCAGGCCCTCGCTGAAATCAGTGCTGCCGAACTGGAGCGGCGAGCCGACCTGTGGCAGGTAAACGACACCGAATTCGTCTCCCCCGAAGCGTTGCTGTACTTCGTGCGCAACGCGGCGGCCGGTGCCCACCGCGACAAACTGACCGAGAAGCTCCTGCTTCGTGTAGCCCGTCGAGTCCCTTCTGTCGCCGACGCTGGTGGCAAAACGGTCTCATTGACCAAGATGAACATACGCGAGGACGTCCGCGACCACTTCGTCGACCTGCTTCTCAGCGACCGAAAGCAGTATGACGACCGCCTTGATTACTACGAAGTCAACTTCAACAGCGCGGTCGCGGCGGATCGTCGGGACGCAAACGCCCAGCACTGGAAACACGAGAACCGGACTGCTGAAATTGAGACGGAGGATGGCGAGGTTTCCGCCCAAGTCGAATTAGCCGTGGGAGACTACAACCCGTTCGACGCCGACGAACTCGACAAAAAAGATTACCGGCTCCTCCTTGATGAGGCGATTGACAGCCTACCTGAGTTCCAAAGGAGGATCGTCGTGATGTGGCGCCAAGACATTCCCATAGAGTCCAATGACCCCTCGATCGAGTCCATTAGCAAAGTGCTGGGGAAATCGGAGAAGACCATTCGCACGCATCGTGACAAGGCCTTTGCATCCCTAAAGCTGCGTCTTGAGCGTAAGGGGAGGACCTGATGGCACAGCAGCCACAAATTACAGCAGATGATGTCCTGAGAGCGTTCGCCATGGATTTCGAACCGGGAGCCGGCATTCTGCAGCGATACCTTGCGCGCTACCCAGAGCACTCCATGGCCCTCACGGATCTGTCCATGGAGTTGACTCGTGAGTTCGACGAAGATATTCCCCCTAGTGCTGCCGATTTCGAACTCGTCGCAGCAGGCATGGCGCGTCTTCGGGAGAACATCGTTACGCTTCAAGCTTTACAAGCTGCCCCAGCTAAGGTGTTTGCTGATGCCATCAGAGTGCTGTCCTTACCTATGCAGGTTGGCCTTGCGTTTCGAGCGCGTCGGATAGAGGTGGCAACCTTGCCCCGGTGCGTTTTGGCGAAAATGGCTGAGGCGCTGCAGACATCAACCGAGACACTGCTCTCGTACCTCGCTCTTCCTCCTGAGGCGCCCCTGGCTCGTGCAAGGAAGTCGGCCGTCAAGCCAGCAGCCCCTGAAAAAGTGTCGTTCGAGAGAGTCTTGCAAGACGCTGGCGTCGACGAACAGAGCATTTCGAACCTACTCCGCGAGGAGTAGTCATGGACGCGATAGAGCTAGCTCGGCAACACGCTCGACGACTACACGATGCGGCCCTCCAGCGCGGGGGCAACCCCTGGTCCCCTTACGAATTCGCTGTTGGTATCGCGAAAGACCTCGGAATCACCGTTGAGACCTGCGCTCCCGGCGCCGCGATGCTCGATGGCGGCCGAGCCTCCTTTGATCCGGAACTTCCCCTCATCCTCCATGAGAGCGAAGGCTCACCTTTCGACCAAGCCTTCCTTGTTGCACACGAAATCGGGCACGCTGAACTAGGCGATGGAGAAGAAGCACCCGAGCCAGCGGTGCACATTGACCCTGCCCGCACCTCGGAAGCTGCTCCTGTCGGGATGGATCGAGTGGTCGACTACAGTCGCCGACAGCGTCGAGAAGTCCAAATGGATCTCTTCGCCAGGGAGCTTCTGCTACCGAGATCTTGGATCGTTGACCTGCATGTTGTTCAGGGCAAAACTTGTTCTGACATTGCAGGACGTCTAGGTGCTCCATTCGAAGTCGTTGCTCAGCAGATGCTCGATGCACTACTCCTGCCGACCATTCCGGTCGTCGCTGAAGCCGACCCCGTTGAAATTCCTCTCAACGACAAGCAGCGTGACGCGGCTCGGCACCGTGGCACTGCATTCCTACTTCAGGCTGGGCCGGGAACTGGGAAGACCCGCACACTCGTTGCACGTCTTGAAAGCTTGCTGGACGAAGGCGTTGACCCACGGCGCATCCTTCTCCTGACCTTCTCGAACAAGGCCGCTGGAGAGATGACCGAGCGGATCGCGTTGAAGCGGCCGAAGGATGCCGCCGCGCTCTGCATCGGAACTTTCCATAGCTTCGGTCTGGACATCCTGCGTCGATTCAACGACCGATGCGGCTTGCCGGCCGATCCACGTTTGATGGATCGAACCGAGGCCGTGGAGCTTCTTGAGAATGAGTTCCCACGACTCGGCCTGACCCATTACCGCAACCTCTACGATCCATCGCAGACCGCTGCGGACATCTTGACCGCAGTGTCACGCGCAAAGGATGAGGTTGTTGATGCCACTGCATATCTGGTGCTGGCCACTGCTATGCGTGCGGCGGCAACCGACGCTGGCGCGGTGGAAGCCGCCGAGAAGGCAGCAGAGGTCGCTAAGGTCTATGCGCGCTACGAGGAGCTGAAGGCAGTCTCACAATGCGTGGATTTCGGTGACCTAGTCATGCGGCCGGTGCTGCTGCTGGAGAGCGATGAGGTGGTTCGAGCTCAGCTTCAAAGCGACTATGACCACATCCTGGTTGACGAGTACCAAGACGTGAACCGCAGCAGCGTGCGGCTCCTGGAGGCGCTGAAGCCAACGGGCATCAACCTATGGGTGGTGGGAGATGCCAAGCAATCCATCTACCGGTTCCGCGGTGCCTCGTCGTTCAACATGTCCCGCTTCGGACGCGAGGATTTCCCTGGCGCGGTACGCGACAGCTTGGAAGTCAACTACCGCTCCACCTCGGAAGTCGTGCATGCCTTTTCGACGTTTGCGAAGGGTATGTCTGCAGCCGACGACGAGCAGGCGCTCGAGGCGGATCGAGGCCCTGGTGGCAAGTTGCCCGAGGTCATCACGGTGGGTAGCACACCGTTGCTGACTGCGGCTATCGCGGATGGCATTGAAGAGCTCCGCACAGAGGGATACCGGTATCGCGATCAGGCCGTTCTGTGCCGCGGGAATGACCGGTTGTCTGATGTTGGACGGGAACTCGAGCGCGCAGGCATTCCGGTGCTTTTCTTGGGCAGCCTGTTTGAACGGCCGGAAGTGAAGGACCTCGTCGCAGTGTTGACGCTTCTTATCGACAAGCGCGCGATGGGGCTGATCAGGACCGCTTGTTGGCCGGAGTTCACGATGGGCTTAGAAGACGTAGTTCGTGTCTTTGAGCATCTCAGGGAAGCCAACGCGGAGCCCGGTGCATGGCGGCTTGGCGTCCCGGCCGAGGTAACCCCAGCGGGGCAAGAGGCGCTGTCTGCCCTCCATGCGGCCCTTGCTGGGTTCGACGCAAGATCGCAGCCTTGGACCGTTCTCGCGACGCTGCTTTTAGACCGAACCAGGCGAGCAGCACGCATCGCTGAGTCGACCAGCGTACCGGAGCAAGCCCAAGGCATCGCAATATGGCAGTTTATGAACTTCGTTCGGGTACAACCGAACGCCCAGGGGCTCCCGATCCAGCGACTTTCCGACCGTGTGAGGCGGCTGCTGCGTCTCAGAGATGACAGGGACCTGAGACAGCTGCCAGTGGCGGCCCAGAGTATCGACGCAGTCCGCCTGATGACCATTCACGGCTCGAAGGGGCTTGAGTTCCCGGCGGTCCATGTCGCCGGCGTCAACAAGGACTCGATCCCGGGGTCTTTACGGACCTCAAAGTGCCCCCCACCTGCGGGCATGGTCGCGGGCGGACAAGGAAGTGCCGAGGATGCTGCACGGGCAGCTCATAACGGAGAGCAGGAATGTCTGTTCTTCGTCGCCATGTCCCGCGCGAGAAATCACCTGGCGTTCTACGGGGCTACCGCAACAGCGTCCGGGCGGGCCAGAGCGCTGTCGCCGTTCCTTGAGCGGATTGGGCCGGTCAATTCGCGCCCAGTGACGCCGACCACAGTCATGCCTCCTGCTCCCGATGAGACCAATATACCTATCGTCTTCTCCGGTACGCCGCGCTTCAGTTCGGATGCTGTGGGGCTCTACGAGTCTTGTGCACGAAGGTTTCTGTACACACACCTGCTGCAGGTGGGCGGTCGTCGCCGGACAAGCTCGTTCATGCAAATGCACGAGGCGATCCGCGAGGTCTACCGTGCCGTCGTGGCGCAAGGGGGAGCACCGACAGGAAAGCTTGATGAGCAGCTCTCGAACGCATTTATCACCCACGGTTTGCATGAGCACGGTTACGTCGAGGACTACCGTGCGATGGCAACGACGATGCTTCGATACTTCCTAGAATCCAGAGCGGGGGCAGTCATCGAGGCACCGAGAGCGCTTCGCGTCTCGTTTGACAACCACGAGGTAGAAGTCACCCCAGATGAAGTCCTGGTGCGAAACGGCGTCAGGACCTTGCGCCGGGTGAAGACAGGCCACGCGGCTAGTGGTGACGGCAAGGACGTTGGGGCCGCTGCCTTCATGCTGGCCTCCAGATCTGCATTCCCAGATGCCGGCATCGAGCTCGTCTATTTGGCAGACGCTGAATCCAAGCCGTTGACCCTCTCTCCCAGGGAACTGAGCAATCGCCAGGACAAGCTGAGGGACATCTTCCGTGGCATCCGGGCCGGCCAGTTCAAGACGGAGGTGTCGGACGCCATCTGCCCCAACTGCCCAGCCTTCTTCGTGTGCGGCGCCGTGCCGCCAGGCACGCTCTCGAAAAAGTTCTGAAGAAAGTTTACCGGCGATATCCGGTGGGTCCGATTAGAGGGTTGTAGTCGAGAAAAACCTCGCTACAGCAACCACAAGGACCCTATGAAACATCCTGATTTTGACGACGTTGGCGACGCGATCCGTGAGGACCGTCCTCTGCGGGAGGCTGCCGCCTACCGTATCCGCTTTGGTTTGGAAGGCCTGACCTTCCGCCACATCGACGTGCCGGACCCGGTTCCCACAGGCCGGCAAATCCTGGCCAGCGCGGGCCTGGACCACCGCGCCGACTACATCCTGTTCGCCTACCTCGACACGGGTGACTTCGAGGACGTCCGCCTCGACGAGACTTTCGATCTGCGCGGCAAGGGCGCTGAACGCTTCATCGCGTTCAAGTCCGACCGTGACTTCAAGTTCAAGTTGAACGACCGACAGTTGGCCTGGGGCCGCGCCGACATGCTGGGCAGCGTCCTGTACGACCTTGCTGACACGTCGCCGGATGAGGCCGTGTTCCTGGAGGTTCGCGGCGGTGAAGACCGCCTGATCGACCCGGACGAGCGCCTCAACCTTGATGCGCCGGGCATCGAACGCTTCATCACCGCGCCCAAGCCGGACACCGGCTACGTCATCTTGGTCAACTCCGAAGAGAAGACCGTGCCGGACAAGCACGTCACCTTTGAGCAGGTGGTCCAGCTGTACTACCCGAACGCCGCGGGCGAGACGAATGTGAAGTTCTCGATGACCTACCGCAATGCGGCCTCTCTCCCCCACGCCGGTGAACTCGGCGAGGGCGGCTCCGTTGAAGTCAAGAAGAAAGGGACCATCTTCAATGTCACGCGCACTGTTCAGTCTTAATCCCGACCTGGCCCGCCTTCGTTCGGAGGGTTACTTCATGCGCATCCAGGGTAGCCTCCTGGTGATGCTGGAGGTGCCCTACGTAGACGCGCAGCGCCAGGTTCGCTTCGGCACGCTGTCGTCAGCCCTTGACCTGGCTGGCGACCGCACCCGCAAGCCCGAAACGCATGTCATGAACTGGAATGGCGACTTCCCATGCAATGCCGACGGGACGCGCCTGCAGGGCATTTCGCATGCCGAGCCGAACACTGACCTCGGCCACGGGCTCAAGGCGCGGTTCACCTTCTCCAGCAAGCCGAGCGATCAGGGCTACCCGGACTACTACGCCAAGATGTCGACCTACGCGACCATCATGTCCGGGCCGGCTGCGGTGCTGCAGCCGGGCCTCAGCCCGCGCGTGTTCCGCGGCGGCGACGAGGAAGACGAGGCTAGCGTTTTCAACTACCTCGACACGGCTTCCAGTCGTGTCGGGATTGGCGCGCTGGCAGCCAAGCTGGAGAATGAGGTCGTTGCCATCATCGGTCTTGGCGGCACCGGCAGCTACATCCTCGACTTCGCGGCGAAGACGCCCGTCAAGCAGATTCGCCTGTTCGATCCAGATATATTTCTGTCGCACAACGCGTTCCGTGCACCTGGTGCACCAACCCTGGAGGAGCTGCGGGATGCCCCGATGAAGGTGCACTACCTGAAAAGCATCTACGGGCGCATGCACCGCTTCATCGAAGCACACCCCGTAGAGATGAAGGCGGAGACGCTCGGCCTGCTGGACGGCATCACCTTTGCGTTCCTCAGCATGGATGCGGGCGAGGAAAAGCGCGCCGTGGTGGCCAAGCTCGAGGCGCTGGGCGTGCCGTTCATCGACGTCGGCATGGGGCTGGAGCTGACCAACGGCAGCCTGGGAGGCATCCTGCGCGTCACCACGAGCACGCCTGAGAAGCGCGAGCATGTGCACCATGGTCGGATCTCCTTCGCGGGAGGCGGTGGTCAGGATCTTTACGCGTCCAATATTCAGGTTGCAGACCTGAATGCCCTGAACGCATGCTTGGCCGTGGTGAAGTGGAAAAAGCTCCGAGGCTTCTACCGCGATTTGGAAATGGAACACCACAGCACGTACACCACCGATGGCGGCATGCTGCTCAATGGAGACCAGACGTGATGCGTCACCAGACCCTGGCACATCGCTTCGTCCGCAATGTCCCGCGCGAGTTGGATCCAGGCGTGCTGTACATCTCGGTGGACTACGCGACCGCAGTTCACTCGTGCTGCTGCGGTTGTGGCGACCGAGTCGTGACGCCGTTTACGCCGACAGACTGGCGCATGACGTTCGACGGTGAGTCGGTCTCGCTTGATCCGTCTGTGGGCAACTGGAACCAGAAGTGCCGGTCCCACTACGTGATACACAGAAACCGCGTTCTGGAGGCAGGCCCCTGGTCAAACGCCCAGGTCGAAGCGGAGCGTCGTCGAGACAAAAAGGCCAAAGCCGCCTATTTCAGTAAGAAGGCAGACGCCCAACCCAGCCCAGTTACCCAGGTGGATGATCGTGCGTCCAACACAGCCGTGCAAGAGCCGAACCACTTGTCGCAGAGCCTCTGGGCACGTGTCAAGTCGTGGCTCACTGGTTGAGCAGAGCGGAGGACCACGGAGCGGGTGGGCGCTAAGTACACGCGGCGGCAGCGCCTACAGTTCGAGCGTGGGCAGTCCCCTTACGATCCCCATCGTTTCCAAACGCACCGCCGTCCATGCGTTTGCTGGGAGGGATGGGCACGCTGGTTGATGCCCTGCGCCGGAGGCTGACACCGGGAAATCTCATGCTCGGCCAGCGCGTGCTCCGTCTGCGCAGCGATGGTCGTCAGGTGGAACTGGAGGCCGAGAACGCCCAAGGGCAGCCCAGCACCTACCGGGTCGAGCATGTGCTTCTGGCCGTGCCGCCGCGCTTGGCGCTGGCACGGATCGACTTCATGCCAATGCTCCCCGAATCGCTGGTGCGCGCATGGCGCGGTACAGCCACCTGGATGGCACCGCACGCCAAGTACGTTGCCCATTACGACGCGCCATTCTGGCGTGCGCAGGGGCTGTCTGGTGAGGCGCGTAGCGCCAGAGGGCCGCTGGGGGAAATTCATGATGCCTCGATGCCCGGTGGCGGTGCGGCGCTGTTTGGCTTCTTTGGCGTTCCGGCCCGTGTGCGCCGGGGTGTCCCCGAGGATGTATTGCGCACGCACTGTCGAGTCCAGTTGACGCGGCTGTTTGGCGCACGTGCGGCAACCCCTCTGGCAGATTTCATCAAAGATTGGGCGACCGATCCTTGGACGGCCACCGATGCGGATCAGGATGGCGCGGGCCATCACGCGGACGCGCCTGTTGCGTCGGTTGCCGAAGGCCCGTGGCAGAACCGAATCATGGGCATCGCCAGCGAGTGGTCACCGCAGTTTCCAGGCTATGTCGCCGGAGCTGTCGAGGCGGCAGCGGATGGCGTCAACACACTTTTGGAACAACGGAAGGTCTGCATAAAACCCTGGCAAGTCTGACGTGTCGCATCCCCGACCAGTCCTGGGCGTTCACCTGCGGCACAACGGGCGATCCCGCCGATGGCTTGGTGGTCGGCATGGGTTGCATGATGGAGCTGAACCCGACGCTGTACGAAATCGCCGACCTGCCCCCCGGCTGGAGCGCCTACCGCGAGCAGGTGGGCGGCGTGGACCATCTACCGCACGGACGATGACGCGTGATTGCAGGGGCATGCAGCGCTCGCGCTGAAATTCCGCACGTCTTGCGCTATTCTGCGGCGCCACCAGGCACGCAAGCCTTGCAGGCGGCCCGTCATGCGGCGCGGCTGTGCGGGCTGTGCGGGCTGTGCGGGCTGTGCGGGCTGTGCCGCACTTTGCTTTGATCTTCGCTTTGCTTACACCCCTCACGGAGTCCACCACCATGATCCAACTTACCGTCAACGGCCAGCGGCATCAGGTCGATGTCGCGCCCGATACCCCGCTGCTGTGGGTGCTGCGCGACACCTTGCAGCTCACCGGCACCAAATACGGCTGCGGCCAAGCGCTGTGCGGTGCCTGCACGGTGCACATCGACGGCGTGCCCGCGCGCGCCTGCATGACGCCTGTGTCCGCCGCTGCGGGGCACAAAGTCAGCACCGTAGAGGCGATGGAGCAAGATCGCATCGGCCGCGCGGTGCAGGCGGCCTGGCGCAAGCTCGACGTGGTGCAGTGCGGCTACTGCCAGTCGGGCCAGGTGATGAGCGCCGTGGCGCTGCTCACGACCAACCGCAAGCCCACCGACGCCGACATCGACAGCGCCATGGCCGGCAACCTGTGCCGCTGCGCGACCTACCAGCGCATCCGCGCCGCGATCCACGAAGCCGCGAAAAGCCTGGCCTGAAGGAGATCACCATGCCCGACACCATCCACAACCTGAGCCGCCGGCGCTTCGTGCAGGGCACCGCCGCGGGCCTGACGCTGGGCTTCAGCCTGCCTGCCGCGCTGGCCGCAGGCGCTCCCAAGACAATAGCTTCCAGCGCAGGCACAGCAAGCGCCGGGGCCACTTTTGAGCCCAATGCCTTTGTGCGCATCGGCAGTGACGATACGGTCACCGTGATTTCCAAACACCTGGAAATGGGCCAGGGCACCTACACGGGGCTCGCGACCATCCTCGCCGACGAGCTCGACGCCGACTGGGCCACGGTGCGCGTGGAAGGCGCGCCCGCCGACGCCAAGCGCTACAACAACCTGCTGTGGGGCCCGGCGCAGGGCACGGGCGGCAGCACCGCCATGGCCAACTCGTGGGAGCAGATGCGCAAGGCCGGCGCCACGGCGCGCGCCATGCTCGTGGCTGCTGCCGCGCGCCGGTGGCAGGTGCCGCCAGAGCAAATCCAGGTGCGCCAGGGCGTGGTCAGCCACCCCGCGAGCGGCCGCAAGGCACGTCTTGGCCAGCTCGCGCAGGCGGCTGCGGCCGAGGCCGTGCCGAGCCATGTGCGCCTCAAAGACCCCAAGGACTTCACGCTGATCGGCAAGGTCGCGCCGCGCAAGGACTCGGACGAAAAGGTCAACGGCAAGGCGCGCTTCACGCAAGACGTGCACCTGCCCGGCATGCTGGTGGCCGTGGTCGCGCACCCGCCGCGCTTTGGCGCCACCGTCAAGTCGTTCGACGCGGGCCGCGCCAAGGCCGTCAAGGGCGTGGTCGATGTGGTGCAGATTCCGCAGGGCGTGGCCGTGCTCGCGCGCGACACCTGGAGCGCCAAGAAGGGGCGCGACGCGCTCTCGGTCACCTGGGACGAAAGCGCGGCCTTCAATCTCGGCAGCGAGGAGATTCTGGCGCGCTACCGTGAGCTGGCCAAGCAGCCCGGCGCCGTGGCGCGCAGCGAAGGCCAGGTCGAGTCCGCGCTGGCGCAGGCCGCCAAGGTGCTGACGGCCGAGTTCGATTTCCCCTACCTTGCGCACGCCGCCATGGAGCCCATGAACTGCGTGGTGCAGTTCGACGGCCAGCAGTGCGAGGTGTGGAACGGCGAGCAGATGCACACGGGCGACCAGTACGCGCTCGCGGGCCTGTTCGGCATCGCGCCCGAGAAGGTCATCATCCACATGCTCTACGCGGGCGGCAGCTTTGGCCGGCGCGCGAGCAAGAGCGCCGACTACGTGCTCGAGGCCGCGCAGATCGTCAAGGCCACGGGCGGGCGTGCGCCGGTCAAGATGGTCTGGCTGCGCGAGGACGACATGCGCGCGGCCTATTACCGGCCGCTGAACCACCACCGCCTCGAAGCGGCGCTCGACGCGCAAGGGCGCCTGGTCGCCTGGCGGCACCGGCTCGTAGGCCAGTCGATCATGAAGGGCTCGGCCATGGAGCCCGCGATGGTCAAGAACGGCATCGACGCGACTTCGGTCGAGGGCGCGTCCAGCCTGCCCTACGCGATCCCGAACCTGCAGGTGGAGCTGCACACGCCTGAGGACATCCCCGTGCCGGTGCTGTGGTGGCGCTCGGTGGGCTCGACGCACACGGCGTATTCGACCGAGGTCTTCCTCGACCAGGTGGCCAAGGCCGCGGGCAAAGACCCGGTGGCGTTGCGCCTGGAGCTACTGGGTGCGCATCCGCGCCATGCGGGCGTGCTCAAGCTCGCCGCCGAAAAAGCCGGCTGGGGCCAGCCGCTCGCCCCGGGCAAGGCCGGCGAGCGCCGCGGGCGCGGTGTGGCCGTGCACGAGTCCTTCCGCTCCTACGTGGCGCAGGTGGTCGAAGTCACGGTGGCCAAGGACGGCAGCTTGAAGGTTGACCGCGTGGTCTGCGCGGTCGATTGCGGCGTGGCGATCAACCCCGACAACGTGCGCTCGCAGGTCGAGGGTGGCATCGGCTTTGCACTCTCGGCGGCGCTCTACGGCGAAATCACGCTCAAGGAAGGGCGCGTGGAGCAGGGCAACTTCGACCAGTACCCGATTTTGCGCATCAACGAAATGCCCAAGGTCGAAACCTACATCGTGCCCTCGGCCGAAGCACCCACAGGCATGGGCGAGCCGCCCGTGCCGCCGCTCGCGCCCGCGCTGGCCAACGCCATCGCCGCGGCCACAGGCAAGTGGCTCACGCGCCTGCCGTTGCGCACGGGCGAGTTGGCGGCGTGATCTGGCGGGCGGTTGTGACCCGGTCGATGCGGACGCAGCCACTCCTGTGCCTTGGCGGCTCGGGCCGTTTCGTCCAGCCAAGCGCGCACCATGCCTGAGCCAGCGCCCCCCGCCGGCGGCGGCGCCATCGCCGGCGTGTTGCTCGCGGCCGGCATGGGGCGGCGCTTTGGCGGCGACAAGCTGCTGCACCCTTTGCCCGACGGCCAGCCGATCGCGCAGGCCGCGGCGCGTGCGCTGGTCGCCGCGCTCACGCCGGTGGGCGGCACCTGCGTCGCCGTGGTGCGCCCGGGTCATGCTGCACTCGTGCGCTTGCTGACCGAAGCGGGCTGCACCGTGCTCGAATGCCCTGAAGCCGCGCTGGGCATGGGTCACAGCCTGGCCTGCGGCGTGCGCGCGACGGCGCAGGCGTGCGGCTGGCTCGTTGCGCTCGCCGACATGCCGCGCATCGCACCTTCCAGTTATGCCGCCGTGCGCGACGCCCTGCTGCGCGGCGACGCACGCACCATCGCCGCGCCGAGATGGCAGGGGCAGCGCGGGCATCCGGTGGGCTTTGGGCGGCACTGGTTCGA
>CAVPUD010000053.1:0-15322 GCA_963708545.1 uncultured beta proteobacterium
CGCCACGTATTGCTTGATCGGCCGCGGTGTCAGCGGGCAGAAAAGCCGTATCGGCTGACCTAAGCATTCCACTCCGCCGTAGGAGCGGGCCATGCCCGCGACCGGAACGGCGCGATCGATCGAACCGTTACGTCAATCCGAAACCTCCACGGTCGCGGGCATGGCCCGCTCCTACAAAAAAGCCGGCCGGCCCTTCACGGGACCGGCCGGCTACCGGATCAAAACATGGATCAGGCCGCCGGCTGCTGCAGGCTGTAGTCCGGCACCTCGACCTCCACGTCGCCATCCAGCAGCTTGGTGACGCAGGACAGGCGCGCGTTTTCCGGCGCCTCTTCAGCAGCCAGCGTGCGCAGCTCGGTCGGGAACGGCGGGCTCAGGCACTCCATGCCGGACAGGATCAGCACGATGTCCGACCCGCAGTTGCCCAGGCCACAGGAAGTGTGGATCGGAATGCCGGCCCGGCCCCTGACCAGCCCGAGCAGGCTGGAACCCGGCATAACCCTGCGCCACGGCCCGCCGTTGATGCGGATACGCGCCATCGACGCCGCCGCCTATGGCCAGCGGCGACTGGCCCGACATGACCTTGGCCGCAGCCATGTTGCAGGCTTCGAGCCCGGAAGCGCAATAGCGATTGACCTGCACGCCCGCCACGCTCTGGTCGTAGCCTGCCGTGATCACGGCCACGCGGGCGATGTTCGCACCCTGTTCGGCCGCGGGTTCGACGCAGCCGAGGATCACGTCATCGACCAGTGCGGTGTCGAGCTGGTTGCGGTCGCGCAGCGCCTGCAGCGCCGTGATGGCCAACTGAATCGGCGTCGTGCCGTGCAGGGCGCCGGAACTGCGGCCCTTGCCGCGCGGCGTGCGCACGGCGTCGTAGATGAAGGCTTCGGTCATGGTGGGGGTTTCCTCAAAGGTGGATGGCGGGTGCCACATCAGAGCGTGCGGCCGATGATTTCTTTCATGATTTCGTTCGTGCCGCCGTAGATGCGCGAGACGCGCGTGTCGGCAAAGGCGCGGGCAATCGGGTATTCCCACATGTAGCCGAAGCCGCCGAACATCTGCAGGCACTGATCGACGATCTTGCAGTGCAGGTCGGTCGTCCAGTATTTGGCCATGGCTGCGGTGGCGGCGTCGAGCTGGCCCTGCAGCAGCAATTCGAGCAATTTATCGACGAACACGCGCGCGACCTGCACCTCGGTCTTGATCTCGGCGAGTTTGAAGCGGTTGTGCTGGAAGTCGATCACGGGCTGGCCGAACACCTTGCGCTCCTTGGTGTAGGTGAGCGTCCAGTCGAGCGCGGCCTCGGCGCCCGCGGCAGCGCCGATCGCGATCTGCATGCGCTCCCAGGCGAGCTCTTGCATGAGCAGGAAAAAGCCCTTGCCTTCGCCGCCGAGGATGTTGCTCACGGGCACGCGCACGTTGTCGAAAAAGAGCTCCGAAGTGTCCTGCGCCTTCATGCCGATTTTCTCGAGGTTGCGCCCGCGCTGAAAACCGGGGCGGTTCGTCTCGACGAGCACCAGCGAGGTGCCTTTGGCCCCTTTGGTGGGGTCGGTCTTGGTGACCACGATCACCACGTCGGCGTTCTGGCCGTTGGTGATGAAGGTTTTTTGGCCATTGATGACGAGCTCGTCGCCTTCACGCAGTGCCTGCGTGCGCACGTTCTGCAGGTCACTGCCGGCGCCGGGTTCGGTCATGGCGATGGCGCCTATGGCTTCGCCTGTGGCCATCTTGGGCAGCCAGGTTTTTTTCTGCTCCTCGGTGCCGTAGGCCAGGATGTAGGGCGCGACGATGTCGGAATGCAGGCCAAAGCCCAGGCCGCTGGTGCCAGCGCGCGCGACCTCCTCGATCAGCACGGCGCTGTGCAGGCGCGTGCCGCAGCCACCGCCGTACTGCTCGGGAATCGCCGGGCACAGCAGGCCCGCAGCCCCCGCCTTGCGCCAGACTTCGCGCGGCACTATGCCTTGCTCTTCCCAGGCGGCGTGGTGGGGGAGGACTTCCTCTTCGAGAAAGCGACGCGCCTGGTCGCGGAAAAGTTCATGTTCTTCTTGAAAGATGGTGCGAGCGAGCATGGCAGTCCAGCTGGATTTGAAGGGTGGTCGGGGAGGGGATCAATCCAAATAAGATCAATCAAACGCTTGTTAGTTATGCTAAAGTTTATACCATGAAAAAGACCGCTGCAGACGACCAGACCCCTGCGCCAACGCGGAAAGAGGAAATTCTTTCCGCAGCCGCGAGCCTGTTTCGGCGGCAGGGCTTCGAGCGCACCTCGGTGCGAGAAATCGCCCAGGTGCTGGGCATGACCTCGGGCTCCTTGTTTTATCACTTCGCGTCCAAAGAAGACCTGCTCGTGATGATCATGGAGGAGGGCTTGCGTGCGATCACGCGCTCGGTGCAGCAGGCGCGCGACAGCGAAATGCAACTGCCCGAGCGCTTGCTCGCCATGATGCGCCGTCATCTGGCCGCATTGCTCGGCCCGCGGCTCGACGCGATGAGCGTGCTGCTCTATGAGTGGCGCAGCCTCTCGCCGGCGGCCCAGGCGCAGATGCTGGCCTTGCGCGACGCCTATGAAGACCTGTGGACGCAGTCCTTGCAGCAGGCCGCCGACCAAGGTCTGATCGACGCGGACGTGGCGCTGGTGCGCCAGACCTTGCTCGGTGCGCTCAACTGGTCGGCGCAGTGGTACAAGCCCGGCGGGCGACTGGACATAGACGCCCTCGCGCAGCGCATGTTCGCCATGCTTTTCCCTCGTATGGCGGCAGCGCTGCCGAAAACTCTGGTCGCCGTTTAAAAGTCCATTGCACGGCCACCGAACGCGCTCTATTCGGGTAACTGCCGAGACGCACTCAGCCGGGCGTTGATAAAAATACTCCCTTTCCCTCATTTTTCAGGAGACGAACGAACATGCAGAAATCCAGTATCCCCTCGACCATGATGCAGGTACCCCTGTCGCTCAACCATTTTCTGGAGCGCGCCGGGGTTTATCACGGTAAAAGCGAGATCGTCTCGCGCCTGCCGGACAAGTCTTTGCACCGCTACACCTACGCAGACTTCCACCGCCGCGCCAAGGCGCTCGCCGAGGTGCTGGTGAAGGCAGGCATCCAGCCCGGCGACCGCGTGGCTACGCTGATGTGGAACCACTACGCGCATCTCGAGTGCTACTTCGGCATTCCCGCATCGGGCGCAGTGATGCACAACCTCAACCTGCGCCTGTTCCCGCACGACATCGCGTTCATCGTGAACCACGCGAAGGATCGTTTTCTGCTCGTCGATGATGTGCTGCTGCCGCTGCTCGCGCAGTTTGCCAAGGATGTGAACTTCGAGCGCATCATCGTCGTGCCGCTCACGGGTCAGCCCGTGCCCGCGCCCTACGAAGACTACGAAAAGTTCATTGGCGCAGCCACGGGCGACTTCCAATACGTCGAGCTCGACGAAAACGCACCCTGCGGCATGTGCTACACCTCGGGCACCACTGGCAACCCCAAGGGCGTCGTGTATTCGCACCGTTCCACGGTGCTGCACTCGCTGGTCGCGGCCCTGCCGGGAGGGATCAACATCTCTGGCAGCGACGTCGTGGTGCCGGTGGTGCCCATGTTCCACGCCAACGCCTGGGGTTTGCCCTTTGTGGCCACGTTCATGGGCGCGAAGCAGGTGTTTCCGGGGCCGCATCTCGATTCGGAATCGCTGCTCGACCTGTACCAGCGCGAGCGCGTCACGGTGACCGGCGGCGTGCCCACGATCTGGCTGTCGCTTTTGCAAACCTTGCGCACCAATCCTGGCAAATACGATCTGGTGCCAGGCATGCGCATGCTCGTGGGCGGCTCGGCGGCGCCAGAGTCCCTGTTCCGCGGCTTCGATGAGTTTGGCTTGGTGGTTGGCACGGCCTGGGGCATGACCGAAACCTCGCCACTGGGCACCGTTTCGGCGCTCAAGCCCTGGATGCAGGCATTGCCCAAAGACCAGCAGTACGCCTACCGCATCAAGCAGGGCATGGCGGCACCGCTCGTGGACATCCGACTTGTGGGCGACGAGGGCGAAGTGCCGTGGGACGGCAAGTCGGTCGGTGAAATCCAGGTGCGCGGCCCCTGGATCACCGGCAGCTACCACGAAATGCCCGTGAGCGAGGCCAACTTCACCGCCGACGGCTGGCTGCGCACCGGCGACGTGGGCACCATAGACCCCGAGGGTTTTTTGCAGCTCACCGACCGCACCAAGGACTTGATCAAGTCCGGCGGCGAGTGGATCAGCTCGGTCGATCTCGAAAACAACCTCATGGGCCACCCGGCCGTGCTCGAGGCCGCCGTGATCGCCGTGCCACACCCGCGCTGGGCCGAACGCCCGCTCGCGGTGGTGGTGCTGCGCCCCGGCCACAGCGCCTCGGCGGACGATCTGCGCGAACATCTGGCCAAGACCTATGCGAAGTGGCAATTGCCCGACGCTTTCGTGTTCGTCAACGAAATCCCGCGCACTTCGACGGGCAAGTTCCTCAAGACCAAGCTGCGCGAGACGTACAAAGACTGGAAGTGGGAATAGCGCAAGCAAGTTTCAAAAACACCACTTGCACGAAAAATACCTGCGTCTCTTTGAAACCGATGCGGGATGAGGCTCCTTTCCGGAGCGAATGAGAAAACCCAAAAAGGAGACAAGACCCATGGTCACTGCGACAACATCCCCTTCCACACCCGTCACCCAAGGCGTGCCACCGCCGGGCGCGATTGCGCGCGTGACGATTGGCGACTTTCTGCGCCGCTCGGCGGCGCGCGATCCGCACAAAACGGTGTTCGTGCTCGGCAAACAGCGCATGAGTTACGGCGAGTTCAGCGACCAGGTCACGCGCTGCGCGAATGCGCTGCTGGCGCAAGGGCTGACGCGCGGAGATCGTGTCGCGACGCTGTGTAACAACTCGCTCGAATTCCTCATCGCCATGTTCGGCATCCACCGTGCAGGGCTGATCTGGGTGCCTATCAACACCGGATTGGGGATCGATGACGTGAAGTACATCATCGAGCATTCAGAGGCACGCTTCGCGCTCGTCGATGCGCCCTTGTATGCACGCCCCGAGATGCGCAGTCTGCTCGAGGCACAGCCGGGGCGCGGCTGGGTGCTCGAGGGCGAAGGTTCAGAGTCTTTTTCGGCTTTTGCGCCAGCCATTGCTGCACAATCAGCTATTGAAACAGAAGTGGAAATCCACGACCGCGACGTGGCGCAGATCATGTATACCAGTGGCACCACAGGGCGCCCCAAAGGTGTGATGCAAAGCCATCTGTCCGTCGTCATGGCCGCGATGAACAACGCGATCGAGTTTGGCCTGTGGCGCGATGCGGTAAACATCGCCGTGCTGCCGCTGTTCCACTGCGCGCAGCACACGCTCATGTGCGGCGTGCTGGCCGCGGGCGGCACGGTGATCGTGATGCGCGCCTTCGATCCCGGCGCCGTGCTCGATGCGATCGAGAACGAGCGCGTGACTTTTCTGGTCGGCCTGCCACTGATGCACCAGGCCATCCTCGACCATCCCTCGCGGCCGGGGCGGGACCTTTCGAGCCTGCGCATGTGTGTCTATGCGATGGCGCCCATGGCCGAGACGCTGTTGCGCCGCTTGATAGCAGAAATCTGCCCGAATTACGCGCTCGGCACGGGCCAGACCGAGATGTATCCGCTGACCTTGGCATTCCGCCCCGAGGAGCAGCTGCGGCGCTTTGGCTCTTATTGGGGCGTGAGCGCGCTGATCAACGACACCGCCGTGATGGACGACCAAGGCAACATCCTTGGCCCCAACGAGGTCGGCGAGATCGTGCACCGCGGGCCCAACGTCATGGAGGGTTATTACAAAAACCCCGAAGCCACCGCCGAGGCGCGCGCTTTTGGCTGGCACCACACGGGCGACCTGGGCATGTGGATCGACGGGCAGATGATGTTCCGCGACCGCAAAAAGGACATGATCAAGACCGGCGGCGAAAACGTGCCCTCGGTCAAGGTCGAGGCCGTGCTGCTGCGCCATCCGGCCGTGGCCAATGCCGCCGCCGTGGGTCTGCCGCACCAGCGCTGGATCGAGGCCGTGACGGCTTTTGTCACGCTCAAGCCCGGCGCGCAGGTCGATGAGGCCACGCTGATTGCGCACTGCAAAGAGCACCTGGGCGCGTTCGAGGTGCCCAAGGCGATCCGCATCGTCGATGCGCTGCCCATGACATCGACCGGCAAGGTGCAAAAGCACCCGCTGCGCGACAAATTCCGCCATCTGTACGAATCGGAAAGCTGAAACGCGGCTGCCCTCCTCTGTGCGAGGGGAGGGCAGCGGCCTAACTAACAACTGTTCTGCTACGATAGCGGCTCCCGGTTGGCACAGAGGCATTCCATGCGCCGCACGTCTGCCGGGCGTCTTGGTCGTTTCGTTTTTCATTCCGTACGCGCCACCGAAAGCCCCCTATGTCCGCCCAAGCCCCCATTTTGTTCAGCACCGACGCCGATGGCATAGGCACTCTCACGCTCAACCGCCCCGACCAGCTCAACGCCTTCGACATGGACATGGTCGACGCCTGGCGCGCGGCGCTGGAAGCCGCGGAGGCCGACGAGCACGTCAAAGTGATCGTCGTCACGGGTGCGGGGCGCGCGTTTTGCGCGGGGGGCGATTTTGCCGAGATGGCCAAGTTCAGCGGCATGGACAGCATGGCGCGCAAGGATTTTCTCTACCGCCACGTGCACCGCATCGCGCTGACGCTGGAGCGCATGGAAAAACCCGTGATCGCCGCGATCAACGGCGTGGCGCGCGGTGCCGGCTGCGACATGGCGCTGATGTGTGACATCCGCATCATGGCGAACTCGGCCACGCTGGCCGAGAGCTATATCAACATCGGCCTCATGGCTGGCGATGCCGGTGCGTGGTTTTTGCCACGCCTCATAGGTACGGCGCGCGCGCTCGAGCTGTTCTGGACCGGGCGCGTCGTGGGTGCCGAAGAGGCCGAGCGCATCGGCATGGTGAACCGCGCGGTGCCCGACGCGCAGCTGCTGCCCGCCACCTACGAGCTCGCGCGCACCATCGCCTCCAAGTCGCAGCAGGCCGTGCGCTTTTTCCGCCGCGCCGTCTACCAAAGCCAGACCATGGCGCTGGCCACGCACTTGGACATGGTGTCCTCGCACATGGCCGTGCTCGAAGACACGCCTGAACACCGCGCGGGCATCGCCGCCTTTTTCGAGCGCAGCAAAAAATAAGGCGGGACAACGTATGCAAGGCGTTTTGCACGGTATTACCGTTCTCGATCTCTCGCGCCTGATTGCGGGCCCCTACGCCGCGATGGTGCTGGCAGACCTCGGCGCGCGCGTCATCAAGGTCGAGGCATTGGCGGGCGAAGAAGGGCGGCATTTCGGCCCGCCTTTTTACGGCTCGGACAGCGTCACCTTCGTCAACTGCAACCGCGGCAAGGAGTCCATCGCGCTCGACCTGCGCAAGCCCGAGGGGCGCGAGGTGCTGCACCGCCTGATCCGCCGGTCGCACGTGCTGGTGCACAACTTCCGCCCCGACTTCGCCGAAAAGCAGGGCCTGACCTATGAAGACGTGCGCGCCATCCATCCGAGCATCATTTATTACATGGTGAGTGCTTTCGGCGAGCAGACCGCGTACCGCCTGCGCCCGGCAGTGGACAGCGTGGTGCAGGGCATGGCCGGCGCCTTCTACGCGAGCGGGGAAGAGGGCGATCCGCCCATACGCATAGGCCTGCCTGTGATCGACGTGGTCTCGGGCATGTGCGGCGCGCTCGGCGTGCTCACGGCCGTGATGCACTGGCAAAAGACTGGCGAAGGCCAGCGCGTGGAGCTCTCGCTCGCCGACACCATCCTCAACATCATGGCCAACAAGTTCGGCGAGCTTGCCGTGACGCAGCGCGAGCCCGTGCGTTCGGTGAACCTGCCGATCGCCGTGCCGAGCCGGCATTTTTGCGCCGCCGACGGCGCTTGGTTCAGCGTCTCGGTGGTCAACGAAGGAGCCTTCAAGCGCTTCTGCGCGGTGCTCGAAAAACCCGAGTGGCTCAGCGACGAGCGCTATCAGAACAATACTGCGCGCATCCGCCACAGTAAAGAATTGCTCGCCGAACTAGAAGCGATCTTCCGCACCCGCCCGGCGCACGAGTGGGTGGCCGCTTTCGACGCCGCCGACATTCCCTGCGGCCCGGTGAACACCGTCACCCAGGCCATGGCCGATCCGGTGCTCGCAGGGCGTTTCGTGCAGCATCCGCAAATGCCAGGCTACCCCCTGATCCCTTTCCCGGCGCAGCCCGCTGTGGGCATGCGCAAGCTGGGCAGCATGACGCCGCCACCGGCCTTGGGCCAGCACACTGCCGCCGTGCTCGGCGAACTGGGCTACGCTGCGTCCGAGATTGAGCGCTTGGCCGCCACGGGCGTCGTGCGGCTTGGCGATGCATCAGAAAAAACATCCAAGGAGCAATGACGCAATGAGCACTGAAACGCCCGAGATCGTGTGGACGCCCTCGCCCGAGCGCGTCGCCAAGGCAGAGCTCACGCGCTTTCAGCAATGGCTGGAGCGTGAAAGAGGCTTGCGTTTTGCCGACTATGCCGCGCTGTGGCAGTGGTCGGTCGATGACCTCGAAGGCTTCTGGAGCGCGATCGTCCAGTATTTCGACCTGCCGCTCGAGAATTGGAACGGCCAGGTGCTCAGCGAGCGCAAGATGCCCGGCGCGCAGTGGTTCGTCGGTGCGCGCACCAACTACGCACGCCAGGTGTTCCGCCACGCTACCGATGCGCGGCCCGCGATCGTGTTCCGCAACGAGGCGGGCGAGCGCTCCGAGATGTCCTGGCAGATGCTGCAAGAGCAGGTCGCAGCACTTGCCCAGTGGCTGCGCGACGCGGGCGTGCAGCCCGGCGACCGCGTCGCGGCTTACCTGCCCAACATCCCGCAAACCATGGTGGCCTTTCTGGCCGTGGCGTCCATCGGTGCCATCTGGTCGGTGTGCTCGCCCGACATGGGCGCGCCCACAGTGCTCGACCGTTTTCGCCAGATCGAGCCCAAAATTTTGCTCGCGGTCGATGGCTACCAATGGGGCGGCCGCAAGTACGAACGCACCGACACCGTAGCCATGTTGCTCGACGGCTTGCCGAGCGTGGATCGCTGCGTCTTCCTGCCCTACCTGGACGCGAATGCGCGTCCCGACGGCCTGCGCAACGCCGTGCTCTGGAGCGAAACCCTGGCCCGGCCGGTCGAGCTGCAGATCGCCGCGCTGCCCTTCGACCACCCGCTGTGGATCGTCTATTCCTCGGGCACTACGGGCCTGCCCAAGCCCATCGTGCATGGGCATGGCGGCATCGTGCTCGAACAGGTCAAGCTCATGCGCTTGCACAACGACCTCGGGCCCGAAGACAACTTCCACTGGTTCTCGACCACAGGTTGGATCATGTGGAACTGCCAGATCGGCGGCCTGCTCGTGGGCGCGACGGCCTGTGTGTACGACGGCAATCCGGCCTGGCCCGATTACGGTACGCTGTGGCGCTTCGCGGGCGATGTGGGCCTGCACTTCCTCGGCGCGAGTGCGGCATTTTTTGCCGCCTGCCAAAAGCATGGCATAGAGCCACGCGCGATCGCCGATTTACGCGCTTTGCGCGGTGTCGGCTCGACGGGCTCGCCGCTTGCGCCCGAGAGCTACCACTGGCTCTCCGAGCACTTGGGGCGCGAGGTCTGGATCAACCCGATTTCGGGTGGCACCGACTTTGCCGGCGCCTTCGTCGGCGGCGTGCCCACGTTGCCCGTGTACCTCGGCGAGATGCAGGGGCGCTGCCTGGGCGCGCGTGTGGAGGCTTTCAGCGAGCAGGGCCAACCCGTGATCGATGAGGTGGGCGAGCTCGTGTGCACCGCCCCCATGCCTTCGATGCCGCTTTATTTTTGGAACGATCCGGGCAATAAGCGCTACCTCGAAAGTTACTTCGACATGTTTCCGGGCGTGTGGCGCCATGGCGATTGGATCCGCATCACGCCGCGCGGCGGCGCCATCATCTACGGCCGCAGCGACACCACCATCAACCGCCACGGCGTGCGTATGGGCACGAGCGACATATACAGCGTGGTCGAGGCGCTGCCCGAAGTGCTCGACAGCTTGGTCGTGGACCTCGAATACCTAGGGCGCGAGAGCTACATGCCCATGTTCGTCGTGCTGCGCCCCGGCGTCACGCTGGATCAGGGCCTGATCGAGCGCATCAAGAATGCCATCCGTAGCTCGGTCTCGCCGCGCCATGTGCCTGACGAGGTGTTCGTGATCCCCGAGGTGCCGCGCACGCTCACGGGCAAGAAGCTCGAGCTGCCGATCAAAAAGCTACTGCTCGGTCATCCGCTCGAAAAAGTCGTGAATCGCGATGCGCTCGCGAACCCGGCCAGCCTCGACTGGTTCCTCGACTTCGCACGCCGGCGCGCTGCGCAGACGCAGTGATGCGCACTTTGTCCGACCCGCCGGAATCTTTCCCTCCTTTTTGCAACCCCCTCTCACAATCTCACTACCAAGGAAGCACCATGAGCGATAAAGAAGTCATGTACGACGTCAAAAACTACGTCGCCACGATCACCATCAACCGCCCCAAGACGCTCAATGCGTTCACGGGCGACAACATCAAAGAAATGGAAAGCCTGCTGGCCCAGGCCGCGGCCGACCCCAAGGTGGGCGTGATCGTGCTCACGGGCACCGGCGAACGCGCATTCTGCGTGGGCGGTGACGTGAACTGGGAAAAGGGCACGGGCGGCAAGAGTGGCCTGCAAGACCTGGACTTCCACTTCAACCGGCAAATCGTCGAATGCCCCAAGCCCGTGATCGCGCGCGTCAACGGGTACGCGATCGGTGCCGGGCATCACATTGCTTATTTCTGCGACATCACGATCGCCGCCGAGCACGCCATCTTTGGCCAGAACGGCCCGCGCGTGGGCTCGCCCGCGGGCGGCTACATTGTCGCGCATGCCGCCAACGTGCTCGGCCACAAGCGTGCGCGCGAGCTGTGGATGCTGTGCCGGCGCTACACCGCGCAGCAGGCGTACGAGTGGGGCCTGGCGAACGCCGTCGTGCCCATGGCCAAGCTCGACGAAGAAGTGCAAAAAGTCTGCGACGAACTGCTCTCGCTCTCGCCCACCTGCCTCAAGATCGTCAAGCGCTCGTTCTATCACCACATGGAACCTATCCTGAAGTACGACATGAACGACATGATCAAGGAAGTCGCCCCGAACTACTTCAGCACCGGCGAGCAGCAAGAAGGCGCGAGCGCCTTCCTCGAAAAACGCAAGCCCGACTTCAGCAAGTTCCGTTGATCGCGGTAGCTATTGTTTGAATAGCTGATTGCGCTTTGTGGACGGGCGCTAGGGCCGATTTTTATTCAAAATCCTGCGGCAATTCGCCCAGCCCGTCCTTTGCCTACCTTTGTTTCCAAAATGACCACCACCGAACGCTACCCCGAGTTGCGCGCTGCGTTGCGCGATCTTTTCAAGCGCTTTCCTGACGAATACTTTCGCAAAATCGACGAGGCCCGCGGCTACCCCGAGGAATTCGTCGATGCGCTCACGCAGGCCGGCTGGCTTGCCGTGATGATTCCGCAGGAATACGGCGGCGCGGGGCTAGGCTTGGCAGAGGCCTCGGTGGTCATGGAGGAGGTTAACCGCTGCGGCGGCAACGCCGGCGCCTGCCACGGCCAGATGTACAACATGGGCACCTTGCTGCGCCACGGCTCGCCCGAGCAAAAGCGCCGCTACCTGCCCAAGATTGCGAGCGGCGAGTTGCGCCTGCAATCCATGGGCGTGACCGAGCCCACCACCGGCACCGACACCACCAAGATCAAGACCACGGCGACCAGACAGGGCGACCGTTACGTGGTCAACGGCCAGAAGGTCTGGATCTCGCGCATCCAGCACTCCGACCTGATGATTTTGCTTGCGCGCACCACGCCACTCAAGGACGTCAAGCGCAAGTCCGAGGGCATGTCGATCTTCATCGTCGACTTGCACGAAGCCATCGGCAAGGGCCTCACCGTGAAGCAGATCCGCAACATGGTCAACCACGAGACCAACGAGCTCTTTTTCGATAACCTCGAAATCCCTGCTGAAAACCTCATCGGCCAGGAAGGGCAGGGCTTCAAATACATCCTCGACGGCCTGAACGCCGAGCGCACGCTGATCGCCGCCGAATGCATAGGCGACGCGCGCTGGTTCGTGGAGCGCAGCACGCGCTACGCGCGCGAGCGCCGCGTGTTCGACCGCCCCATAGGCCAGAACCAGGGCGTGCAATTCCCGATTGCCGAGGCGCACATCGAAACCGAAGCCGCCGACCTCATGCGCTGGCGCGCCTGCGAGCTGTTCGACGCACACCAGCCCTGCGGCGCCGAAGCCAACATGGCCAAGTACCTTGCCGCCAAGGCCTCGTGGGAGGCCGCGAACACCGCGATCCAGACGCACGGCGGCTTCGGCTTTGCCTGCGAGTACGACGTGGAGCGCAAATTCCGCGAAACGCGCCTGTACCAGGTCGCGCCGATCTCGACCAATCTGGTGCTGAGCTACGTGGCCGAACACGTGCTCGGGTTGCCGCGTTCTTTTTGAGAGGAGCCGAAATGCGTCCCTTGGAAGGAATGCTCGTCGTCACGCTCGAGCACGCGATCGCCGCACCGTTTTGCACGCGCCAGCTCGCCGACCTCGGCGCGCGCGTGATCAAGGTCGAGCGTCCCGGCGAGGGCGACTTCGCGCGCGCCTACGACAGCCGCACGCACGGCCTGGCCTCGCACTTCGTCTGGTGCAACCGCTCCAAAGAGAGCCTGACGCTGGACCTCAAGCACCCCGAGGGCCGCGCCATCCTGCAAAAGCTGCTGGAGCGCGCCGACGTACTGGTGCAAAACCTCGCACCGGGCGCGGCCGCACGCATGGGGCTCGATCACGCCCGCCTTACGCCCGTGAACCCGCGCATCGTCGTGTGCGGCATTTCGGGCTATGGCGACGGCGGCCCCTACACCGAGAAAAAAGCCTACGACCTGCTGATCCAAAGCGAATCGGGCTTCGTGTCCATCACCGGCACGCCCGAACACCCGAGCAAGGCGGGCCTGTCGATTGCCGACATCGCGGCAGGCATGTACGCCTACAGCAGCATCCTCGCGGCCCTGCTCGAGCGCGGGCGCACGGGGCAGGGGCGGCAGATCGAAATCTCCATGCTCGAAGCCATGGCCGAGTGGATGGGTTATCCGCTTTACTACACCATAGACGGCCAGCCGCCGCCCGTGCGCGCCGGCGCCGCGCACGCCTCCATTTACCCCTATGGCCCCTTCACCTGCGGCGACGGCAAGCAGGTCGTGCTCGCCGTGCAGCACGACCGCGAATGGGCCACGTTCTGCGAAAAAGTCCTGCAACGCCCCGACCTGGTACAGCCCTACCTCGGCAACGCCAAGCGCCTGGCCGAGCGCGAGCAGCTGCGCGTGGTGATAGAGCAGGTCTGCGCCACGCTCACTGCGGCGCAGCTCGTCGAGCGCCTCGACGCCGCGCAGATCGCCAACGGCCAGCTCAATGAAATCGCCGACCTCTGGCAGCACCCCCAGCTCGCCGCGCGTGGGCGCTGGACGCAGATCGATTCTCCCGCCGGCCCGCTGCCCGCGCTCTACCCGCCGCACCACTTGCAAGGCAGCGCGCCGCCGCCCATGGGGCCGGTGCCTGCGCTCGGCGCGCACACCGAAGCGATCCTCGCCGAACTCGGCTACGCCGATGCCGATATCGCGCGTCTGCGCGCCGCCAAGGCCATTTGAGCCCCAAGCCATTGTGTAGAACGACTCCATGACCGAAAACGCCACCCCGAGCGCCACGCTGGCCGCCTTTGCCGCGGGCCTGCAGTTCGACGCTATTCCCGCTGCGGTGCTGCGCCGCACCGAAGACCTGTTCCTCGACTGGTTCGCCTCGGCCCTCGCAGGCAAGGGCGCGCGCCCGGTCGAGGCCATCGAAAGCTATGCACGCGCCATGGGGCCTGCCGATGGCAGCGCCGAAGTGCTGATCTCGCGCCGCATGACCTCGCCGCATTTCGCCGCCCTGGTCAACGCCGCGGCCTCGCACTACGCCGAGCAGGATGACGTGCACAACGGCTCGGTGTTCCACCCCGCGGCCGTGGTGTTTCCGGCGGCGCTCGCCGTGGCCCAGGAGCTCGCCGCGAGCGGGCGCGAATTTCTCACCGCCGTGGTGGCGGGCTACGAAGTCGGCATCCGCGTGGGCGAATTCCTCGGGCGCTCGCACTACCGCATCTTCCACACCACGGCCACGGCGGGCACGCTCGCCGCGGCCGCTGCCGCCGGGCGCCTGCTCGGGCTCGACGCCGCGACCATGCTGAACGCCTTCGGCAGCGCGGGTACGCAGGCCGCGGGCCTGTGGGAATTTTTGCGCGACGCGGCCGATTCCAAACAGTTGCACACGGCGCATGCGGCCTCGTGCGGCCTTGCTTCGGCCTACCTGGCGCGCGCGGGCTTGACAGGGGCGCGGCAGATTCTCGAAGGCCCGCAGGGCATGGCCGCCGGCATGTCGAGCGACGCCGATCCCGCGCGCCTCACCGACCGGCTGGGCACGCGCTGGGCCACGGCAGAAACCTCGTTCAAATACCACGCTTCGTGCCGCCACACGCACCCAAGCGCGGATGCCTTGCTCAGCCTGATGCAAACGCATGGCCTGAAAGCCGACGACATCGAGAGCGCGACTGCGCTCGTGCACCAGGGCGCGATCGATGTGCTCGGCCGCGTCACGGTGCCCAGCACCGTGCACCAGGCTAAGTTTTCCATGGGCACCGTGCTCGGCTTGATTGCGGAGTATGGCTACGCGGGTCTCAACGAATTCGAGCAGCACTACCTGAATCCGCGCGTGGCCGCGTTCCGCGATCGTGTGCGCATGGAGCTCGACCCCGAAGTCGATGCCGCCTACCCGCAGCGCTGGATCGGCAAGGTGCTGGTCAAGACGCGCGACGGCCGCACGCTGAGCGCGCGCGTCGATGAGCCCAAGGGCAACCCTGGCAACACGCTCACGCGCCCCGAACTCGAAGACAAGGCCCAGCGCCTGGCCGCCTACGGCAAGGCCGCGAGCGCGCAGGAAATGCAGGCGTTGATCGCGCGCATCTGGGCCATTGCCGACGCACCGAACATCGGCCGCTGGCTGGCCCCCGCAGTATGAGCAGCGCCGCCCCCGCATTGCCGCCGGCGCTGCCGCGCACTTACCTGTTCGTGCCCGCAGACCGCCCCGAGCGCATCGCCAAGGCGCGCGCGAGCGGCGCCGACGTGGTGATCGTCGATCTCGAAGACGCCGTGGCCCCCGAAGCCAAGCCGCGCGCACGCGAGGCGCTGGCCC
>CAVPUD010000054.1:0-15581 GCA_963708545.1 uncultured beta proteobacterium
GTACGCATCGGCGCTGCTGCCGCCGAGACACTGACCAACACCGGCTTGGTGGTGCTCGCCGGCGAGATCAGCACCAACGCGCACGTCGATTACATCCAGGTGGCGCGCGACACGATCCGCCGCATCGGCTACGACAACACCGAGTACGGCATCGACTACAAAGGCTGCGCCGTGCTCGTGGCCTACGACAAGCAGAGCAACGACATCGCGCAGGGCGTCGATCATGCGAGCGACGACTACCTCAACACCGGCGCGGGCGACCAGGGCCTGATGTTCGGCTACGCCTGCGACGAGACGCCCGAACTCATGCCCGCGCCCATCTACTACGCGCACCGCCTGGTCGAGCGCCAGGCGCAGCTGCGCAAGGACGGGCGCCTGCCCTTTCTGCGCCCCGACGCCAAGAGCCAGATCACGCTGCGCTACGTCGATGGCAAGCCGCACAGCATAGACACCGTGGTGCTCTCCACGCAGCACCACCCCGACCAGTCCGAGACGCCCACCAAAATGAAACCGAGCTTCATCGAGGCCGTGATCGAGGAAATCATCAAGCCCGTGCTGCCCAAGGAGTGGCTGATCGACACGCGCTACCTCATCAATCCCACGGGGCGCTTCGTGATCGGCGGGCCGCAGGGCGACTGCGGCCTGACCGGGCGCAAGATCATCGTCGATACCTACGGCGGAGCCTGCCCGCACGGCGGCGGCGCCTTCAGCGGCAAGGACCCGACCAAGGTGGACCGCTCGGCCGCCTACGCCGCGCGCTACGTGGCCAAGAACATCGTCGCTGCGGGCCTGGCGCGCCAATGCCAAATTCAGGTCTCTTACGCGATCGGCGTGGCCGAGCCCATCAACATCACCATCTACACCGAAGGCACGGGCGCCCTTCCCGACGTCGAGATTGCCAAACTCGTGCGCGAACACTTCGACCTGCGCCCCAAGGGCATCGTCCAGATGCTCGACCTGCAGCGCCCCATCTACGGCAAAACCGCCGCCTACGGCCACTTCGGCCGCGAAGAGCCCGAGTTCAGCTGGGAGCGCACCGACAAAGCCGCGCTGCTGCGCGCCGCCGCGGGGCTTTGAGAACGCAGAGGCTGAGGCGCGGCACGCTGCCTGCACGCCGCGGGGCCGCAGCAGCGAGCGCCGGAGCAAAAGTCTTGGCAACGCTGGCAGCTATCGCAAAAATAGCTGCCAGCGCTTGGTACATAAGCACAGGAGGCCAAAATGACCACTAATTTGGCAACAGCACCGCAGCACCCGCACATCGCCCGTCGCCCGCTGGCCATGGGTTTCCTGGGCGCGCTCGTGCTGGCCGGCTGCGGCAGCCCCCCGCGCCGCTCGGGCGACGCCGCCAGCGGCGCCCCGCCCTGGCAGACGCGCGCCAGCCGTGCGCCCCTGCCTGCGACGCAGCCACCGCTGGAGCTCGACCCCCGCGGCCGCGAGGAAGCCGTGGCGCTGGCCACACTGGTCCTCAACACGCCCTACACCTACGGCGGCAACACGCCACAAGGCGGCTTCGACTGCAGCGGCCTCGTGTATTACGTCTTCAGCCAGGTGGCCCAAGGCAGCCCGATGACCCGCCGCCTGCCGCGCAGCACCGTCGAGTGGGCCGCGGCCACGCAGCCGGTGGACGACGCCGCACTGCAGCGCGGCGACCTGGTGTTCTTCAACACCACCGGCGCCTTGTTTTCGCACATGGGCATTTACGTGGGGCAGGCGCAATTCGTGCATGCACCGTCGAGCGGCGGCACCGTGCGCCGCGACTCGCTCGAAAGCAGCTACTTCCGCCCACGCTACGTCGGCGCGCGCCGGGTGTTCGCGCCAGCCTGAGATCGCCACGCCCGCACACCCTGCCCGTACCCGCCCCAAATCGGCCCACTTCCCGCCCAAAGCCCGCCCCACCACCATTTCTCCATGACCTTTGCCTACGACACCGCCATCTACATCGGGCGCTTCGAGCCCGTACACCACGCGCACCTTGCGCTGCTGCGCCAGGCGCTCGCCAGCGCGCGGCAGGTGATCGTGGTCATAGGTTCGGCCTGGCAGGCGCGCTCGCCGCGCAACCCCTTCACCTGGCAGGAGCGCGCCGACATGCTGCGCCAGGCCCTGCCCGAAGCCGAGCGCGCGCGCCTGCAGCTGCTGCCCGTGCGCGACTACTACGACGAGCCCGTGTGGGCGCAGGCCGTGCGCCGCGGCGTGGCCGCGCTGACCGCACCGGGCGCACGCATCGCCCTCGTGGGCCACTTCAAGGACGCGACGAGCAACTACCTGCGCAGCTTCCCGGGCTGGGAGCTGATCTCGCTGCCGCGCCAGGGCGACATCGACGCGAGCACGCTGCGCGACGCCTACCTCGGCGCCGCCACGGCTGCGCAAGCGAGCACACCAGCAGACGCACCAACCGGCGCCGATCTTGCCACCGATCCCGCCGCCAACCTGGCCGCCATCGATGCCGCACTGCTCCCATGGAAAGAGCACATACCGCCCGCCACGCTTGCCTTTCTGCGCGATTTTGCGCAAAAACCAGAATACGCCGCGCTGCAGCATGAATGGCACGTGCTGCGCGACTACCGCGCCTCGTGGGCCTGCGCGCCCTACCCGCCCGTGTTCGTCACCGTCGATGCCGTGCTGCGCTGCCAGGAGCACGTGCTCGTGATCCGCCGCGCGCACGCGCCCGGCAAAGGCCAGCTCGCCGTGCCCGGCGGCTTCATCGAACAAAAAGAAACCCTGTGGCAATCGTGCCTGCGCGAGCTCGCCGAAGAAACGCACTGCGCCCTGCCCGAAGCCGCGCTGCGCGCCGCGCTGCGCCAGGTGCAGGTCTTCGACCACCCCGAACGCAGCCAGCGCGGCCGCACCATCACGCACGCACACTACTTCGACCTCGGCAACGCCCCTTTCCCCGCCGTGCAGGCCGACGACGACGCGCTACAGGCGCAATGGCTGCCCATCGCCGCGCTGGCGGGCATGGAAGACCAGTTCTTCGAAGACCATTTCCACATCCTCGACCGGTTTTTGCAGCTCACGGATGCGGCGGAGCTGGCGCGGGGGGTGTGAAAGCCTCGGCCCCGACCGAATCCAAATCGCATTGCAGTTGCATACAGGGTTTCATGCAACGATGCAGGACACCGACGGAGAACATCATGCCAACCACCAATGAATCGGCAGGCAAGGTAGCCCGCTACCGCGAGCGAATGCGTGCTGCAGGGCTGCGTCCCGTGCAGTTTTGGGTGCCGGACACGCGCTCGCCGGAGTTTGCGGCGCAGGTGCGACAGCAGTGCCAAAACCTCAAGGACGACTCTGCAAAAGCCGACGTTTTGCGCTTTACCGAAGAGGCTGCAACCCACATCGAGGGTTGGACATGACACAACGAGGCGACTTGGCCACGGTTTCTCTGCAAGGCGACTATGGCAAACCGCGACCAGCCTTGGTGATTCAATCCGATTTTTTGACAGATTTGGAAAACGTTGTGCTTTGCCCGGTCACGGGCGACCTGCGCAATGCCGTATTTCGCGTCACCGTGGAGCCCAATCCCACCAACGGGTTGCACACCCTTTCGCAAGTCATGGTGGACAAACTTTCCACGCTACCGCGCACCAAAATCAGCGAACCCTTTGGCCGTCTCGATGCCGAGAGAATGAAGGCGATAGATCGGGCATTGCTGCTGGTAATCGGCGTGATTTAATTTACACCTTTTGGATCTGAGAAACCTCTACAAAACGCCCTGCCGCCAATACTGGCGCTTGAGGAGTTTTTATCTCCAGAAATCAACCAACTTCTGCAGAAATTGGAATCTGACCCCAATTATCCTGCTTTCAGATGCGTCCACCACCAGAACCTTGTCGGCAGCCAGATCAAAACATTGCTCGCGGTAGCGCCTGTCGGCGTTGTACACCACCAAGCAGCCCGACTACTTCAGGCGGGGTCGCAATACGGACTCCCGAATGAACTCTGCAATAGTCAAAACGTCGTCCCCCTCAGAAATCCAGAATGCTTGCCACAATGGCCGACGATGATCTTCTTCTCGTGAGCCAGCCATTCAAAATGTACACGCAGAGTTTCGGCCAGACTGTCTTTCACACCGTGTTTCAAGTGCTTCTCCATCAAGAAGTCACGCCCACGGTAGCTAAAAGTGCGGCGACGCTTGCCATCGTTGCTCAAGGCACTAGCTTCATTAGCGGCATAAGCGTTTTGCCCAAACACGGTTTTGGCCTGTTGATCGCTCTTGCCGTCAACAAGCTGCTGCCAATATTCGGTAGCGAGCTTTTGCAACAGCTCGAATGCCTTCGCCCCCTGACGGAACCCGCCACGATCGGACTCCTTCGCTGAACCCTTGGCGGTTTCCAGGAAAACAATCCGGTCCGAATAAAGCGTGGCGATCAGATCCACAGTCTGCTGGAGACGGGGGTCTCCCTTGAGAACAGCGGCAACAGAGTCGCGCAACGGCGCTAGGACCTCAGCAACGTCATCTCCGCCATCGTCGCTTGATTGCAAGCCACTCAACGCGTGTTTGAGGTTGGCTTTATCCGCCTGAAGCGCTCGAACCTCTTGTTCCTTTTCTTCGTAACTGGAGCGAATGCGTGCAAGCTCTTTGTCCTTGGACTGCAGTTCCTGATCGGCAGACTCCAGCAGAGCGACGTATTCCGTCAGCTCCTCTGATTGATTGCCAGCCTTGGCGCGTTCGATCACCTGCGACAACTGGGCACGAAGTGCAGCCTGCCCCACTTTCTCTGGCGAAATATGCCGCCATGAAAATGGCAGGTTAGTTCGATGAGTTATCGTGGATAAGACCTCGGACTCAATCAAGTGGTCGCTGTCTAGAAGGTCGGCAATCGCATCAGAGCGCAACAGCACCGTTTCATAAAAGAGCCCCCGATCGCCTTGGCGGCCCGGAAACACAATGTTAAGTGCCCCGCCAAAAGCCATGAAGCGGCGCCCAACAAGCTCTTCAATGGCAAACGTGTCTTCTTTTGCCGGCACGCAAACGACGTCGGCCAACCCAACCAATATTGACCGTAAGCGCTCTGGAGCGACCGGGTATTCGTTATCGCGATTGGTGCTCAGTATCACAATCGGATAGTTCCGCTCGTCGCGCTCCACCTCACGCAGAAAAGCTGATGCACTTTCCAGCGTCAGTTGTTTGACCTTCAAGCCAGGGGTTTGTCCGATGGGATTGCATGACTGGATGAGTTGCTCGACCAGTTTCGGACGAGTCACCCGAATCGAAGCGGTAACCCGTGCGCTGACCTCGTCGGTCCTCAGCAGCAAAGAGCACTCAATAGGCTGCCCCTCGGCTTCTTGGTGTAGGCCGATTTCGGTGATCCAGCGCCTGCCCGAAATTTTTTCGTCCCGGTGGCTAAGCTGCGCACAGAACCAGAAAGGATAGGTCTTTCCTTTGTCGTCAGACCAAGTGGCGCGCGAGGTCAATGTACTGCCATCCTTGAGTTTCAACTCTCGGATGCCCTCGGCAAGCCGAGCGGCATCGACATAACTCTTTGCGCGCTTCCCCACCCATTTGGCCACGAGCTGAACGATCTGGTCCGGACCCTGCGCCGGTTCAAACAGGAAACTATTGACGTACACGAGCATGATCTATTGTTCCTCCCGCAGGCTCAGGATGGACATCACCTCCTTGAGCATCTTGTCTGTTCGCGCCGCAATGGCGGCCTCGTTCCAATCATCTCGGCTGGCCAAGTCGGCATTCAGGTACAAGCCGTTACGACAAAATTGGGGTCAGATTTCAATTATTCCTCCGCCGGCTCGAAACGCCCCGAAACCGATCGCAATATACCAGCGCACTCCCCTCACCCCGCCCGCGCCAGCATCGCATGCAGCAGCACATTGCACCCCGCGGTGACGTGCTCGGGTGTGGCGGATTCGATTTCGTTGTGGCTGATGCCGTCTTTGCAGGGGATGAAGATCATGCCCGTGGGGGCGAGGCGGGCGAGGTAGACGGCGTCGTGGCCGGCGCCCGAGACTACGGGCATGTGTGCATAGCCCAATTGCTGCGCGGCGCGCGCGACGGCGGCGGTGCATTCGGGGTGGAAGGGCTGTGCGGGGTAGCTCGACACCAGCGTGACGTTGATGTCCAGGCCGGTTTCGGCCGCGAGGCGTGCGGCGGCGGCGCGGATGTCGGCGTCCATGCGCTCGCATTCGGCGTCGCTGGCGTTGCGCAGGTCTATGCTGAACTTGACCTGACCGGGAATGACGTTGCGGCTGTTGGGGTGCACCTGCACCATGCCCACGGTGCCGCGGCCGTGTGGCGGGTGGCGGTGCGCGCAGGCCACCACTTCCTGCATCAGGCGCGTGGCCACTTGCAGCGCGTCGCGGCGCAGCGCCATGGGCGTGGGACCGGCGTGCGCCTCCATGCCGGTGACGGTGCAGTCGTACCAGCGGATGCCGAGCACGCCCGTGACCACGCCTATGGTTTTGCCGTGGTCTTCGAGCACCGGGCCTTGCTCGATGTGCGCCTCGAAGTAGGCGCCCACGGGGTGCTCGCCGGGGCGCTGCGGGCCGATGTAGCCTATGCGGTCGAGCTCGGCGCGCACGGTTTTGCCCTCGGTGTCGGTGGCGGCGTAGGCGTGCTCCAGCGTGAACGCGCCCGCGAACACACCCGAGCCCATCATCACGGGCACGAAGCGCGAGCCTTCTTCGTTGGTCCAGAAGGCGACTTCGATCGGCGCCTCGGTTTCGATGCCGTGGTCGTTGAGCGTGCGCACCACTTCCAGGCCCGCGAGCACGCCGTAGTTGCCGTCGAACTTGCCGCCCGTGGGCTGGGTGTCGATGTGGCTGCCGGTCATGATGGGCGCCAGCGCCGGATTGCGCCCCGCGCGGCGCATGAAGACGTTGCCGATCTGGTCTATGGTCACTTGCAGGCCCGCCTCGCGCGCCCAGCCGATGACGAGGTCGCGCGCCTGCTTGTCGAGGTCGGTGAGCGCGAGGCGGCACACGCCGCCCTTGGGCGTGGCGCCGATCTGCGCGAGCTCCATGAGCGAGGCCCATAGGCGCGCGCCGTTCACGCGCAGGTTGGCGATGCGGGGTTGGACTGGGGTATCCATGGCTTTGCTCCTTGGCAAGATTTGATGCAACAACGATAGCTGCTAGCGCTCATTCATCAAGCGCTAGAAGGTTATTTGATACCCATATTTTTGCTATTTATTTCATACTATCTGGCGCTGCACCGGCGTGGGCGCGAGCAGTTCGGCGCGGCGCTGCAGGGCCTGGAAGTCGGGGCCGAAGGCGGGGCGCGGCACGTAGCGCCCGCGGCCGGGTTCGACGCGCAGGTCGCCCTGCGCATAGACGACTTCGCCCTGGCTGATGGTGTGGCTGGGGATGCCGCGCACGCTGCGGCCTTCGAAGATGTTGAAGTCGCCCTTGGAAAACTGCGTGCGCGCCGACAGGGTTTTGTGGCCTTGCGGGTCCCAGAGCACAAGGTCAGCGTCCGCGCCCACGGCGATGCAGCCTTTGCGCGGGTAGATGTTGAACAGGCGCGCGGCGTTGGCCGAGGTGATGGCGACGAACTCGCTGGGCGTGAGGCGGCCCGTGTTCACGCCCGCGTCCCAGATCACGGCCATGCGCTCTTCGATGCCGCCCGTGCCGTTGGGGATGCGCGTGAAGTCTGGGAGCTGGTCGGGCTTTGGATTCGTCGGCTGCAAATGCGCCGCAGCGGCCCACTTTTCACCGGCTTCTTGCCCCATAGTGCCGCTATGGGGCGGCGAATCCGGCAAAAACTGGTCTCGCTGGGGCGCATTTTCGCTTTCGACGCCCAAAGCCCGACCAGCTCCCTGCGCCTTTTGCGCTGCGCAAAAAGTGCAGTGGTCGGTCGCGGTGGTGTGCAGCTGGCCGGATTGCAGGCCACGCCACAGCGCCTCCTGGTGGCCTTGGGGGCGAAACGGCGGGCTCATGACGTGCGCTGCGGCGGTGGCGAAGTCGGGGTGGCGATAGACGCTATCGTCGATCAGCAGGTGGCCCGCGAGCACTTCGCCGTACACGCGCTGGCCGCGGGCGCGGGCACGTGCGATGGCTTCGGCGCTTTCGGCGCAGCTCACGTGCACGACGTAGATCGGCACGCCGAGCACGTCGGCAATCGCGATCGCGCGCTGCGCCGCTTCGGCCTCGACAACAGGCGGGCGCGAGAGCGGATGCCCTTCGGGGCCGGTGATGCCGCGCTGCAAGAGCTGCTGCTGCAGCAAAAAGACGAGCTCGCCGTTTTCTGCGTGCACCGTGGGCATGGCGCCGAGTTCGAGCGCGCGCTGAAAGCTGTGCACCAGGGTTTCGTCGTCGCACATGATGGCGTTTTTGTAGGCCATGAAGTGCTTGAAGCTGTTCACGCCCTCTTGCTGCACCAGCGTGCCCATGTCGGCGTGCACCTGCGCGCTCCACCAGGTGACGGCGACGTGAAAGCCGTAGTCCGCCGCGGCCTTGGCGGCCCAGCCGCGCCACTTGCGGTAGGCGTCGAGCAGGGGCTCCTGCGGGTCTGGGATGACGAAGTCGATGATGCTCGTCGTGCCGCCGGCCAGGCCCGCGGCCGTGCCCGTGAAAAAGTCGTCCATGGTGGTCGCGCCCATGAAGGGCAGCTGCATGTGCGTGTGCGGGTCTATGCCGCCGGGCAGCAGGTACTGGCCGCTCGCGTCGAGCACGGCGGCGCCCGCGGGCGCCTGCGCCGCGGCGTCCGCGCCCACGGCGGTGATGCGGCCCGCGACGCACAGCACGTCGGCGCGCTCGGCGCGGTCGGCGTTGACGACGGTGCCGCCGCGGATCAAAAGGGCTTGGGTCATGGGGATGTCTCCGTTACTTCATCGGTCGGGCAAGCTGCCACGACTCAGGGCTTTTTCGCTGTGAGGTAGTAGTACGCCCCCGCGACGGCCAGGCTGAAGAACCAGCCCGCATCGAACAGCGCGAGCCAGATCGCCGGTATGGCGCTCTTGTCGATCACGCCCGACACCGCGAGGTAGCCCGGCAGACAGGGCAGCACGCCGAGCACGAAGGCCACGAGCGCCTGCGGGTTCCAGCCATTGCGGTATTCGTAGGCGCCGCCGCGGCGGTACAGATCATCGACTTGCAGCTGCCCGCGGCGCACGAGGTAGTAATCGGCCAGCAGAATGCCCGCAATCGCGCCCAGCAGGGTGCCATAGCCACCAAGCCAGGTAAACAGGTAATTCCCCGAGCTGGCCAGCAGCTTCCAGGGCATGAACAGCAGGCCGAGCAGCGCGGCGATGATGCCGCCCGTGCGGAAACTGATCTTGGCGGGCGCAATCTGGCTGAAGTCGTAGGACGGCGAGACCAGGTTCGCGGCCACGTTGGTGGTCAAGTTGGCCAGCAGGATCACCAACAGGCCCAGGCCCGCTGCGACGGGACCCATTTTGGTGAGCAGGCCGTCGGGGAACAGTTCGGCCTTGCCGTAGAGGATGGCCGAGGCCGAAAACCCGATCACGCCCACCATGGAGAACAATGCCATGGGAACGGGCAAGCCTATGGCCTGACCCAGCACCTGGTCTTTTTGCGACTTGGCAAAGCGCGTGAAGTCCGGGATGTTGAGCGCCAGCGTGGCCCAGAAGCCCACGAGCCCGGTCAGCGCGCCCCAGGTTCTGGGGCCGCCTTCCACCACCTTGGCAGGCAGGTTGAACAGCTGCGCCGCCGGCACGCGCGCCAGCAGCACCGCGACGAGCACGATGGAGGCCACGATCATCAGCGGAGCGGCGACCACTTCGAGCCGGCGTATGGATTCCGGCCCGCGCCAGATGAACCAGATGTGCACCGCCCAGAAGGCCAGAAAGCACAGGAACTGCGAGGTGCTGATGGTCTGCCCCGGCGCCGGGCCCGCAAGGTTCAGGCCCAGCACGTTCAAAAATCCGTGCAGCGCCAGCGCGCCAAAGTAGCAATTGATGGCAAACCAGCCACAGGCCACGAGACCGCGCAGCACGGCGGGAAGATTGGCCCCCTTTACGCCGAACGAAGCACGCGCGAGCACGGGAAACGGCACGCCGTAACGCGGCCCCACGCGCCCCAGCAGCACCATGGGCACGAGCACGATGCAGTTGGCCAGAAACACCAGCCACACCGCCCTCTGCCAGGTAAAGCCCTGGTCGAGCATGGAGCTGGCCATGGTGTACGTGGGCACGCACACCACCATACCCACCCACAGCGCAGCATAGTCCTTCCAGCCCCAATGGCGCTGCGCAGCCGTGGTGGGGAGCAAATCTTCGTTGGCAAGCGCATCGCCGGATGCGCCACGCTCTTGCCCCGCCAGGGGGACGGCGCCGCTGCTGCTTTCGGTCATGGGAGCACTCCTGTCATGGAAAAGTGAAAAAAGTATGCGAATGGCCGCAAAAGGCACGCTTGGCCACGCAATATCTGCACCATAGCCATTTCTATGTCGCCACGCGCTGCGGATTGTTCGGATGCGTCGTCCAGTTGGCGTAGCGGCCGCTCACCACCTGGCCCGTGCGCGCATCGACCTCGCCCGGCGCGAGCGTGCGCAGCGTGATGCAGTCGGGCACGGGGCACACCGTCACGCACAGGTTGCAGCCCACGCAGTCGGCCTCATCGACGACGAAGCGGCGCGTGCCCTCTTCATCGCGCACGCGGATGGCCTGGTGCGAGGTGTCTTCGCAGGCGATGTGGCAGCGCCCGCAGCCTATGCAGAGCGCGGGGTCGATCACAGCTTTGTCGACGTGGTTGAGGGCGAGCTGGTTCCAGTCCTTCACGCTCGGCAGCGCACGGCCGCGCAAGTCGTCGAGTGTGCGCCAGCCCTGCGCGTCCATGAAGTTGGCCAGGCCGTCGCACAGGTCTTGCACGATTTTGAAGCCATACACCATCGCGGCCGTGCAGACCTGCACCGTGCCGCAGCCCAGCGCGATGAACTCGGCCGCGTCGCGCCAGGTGGTCACGCCGCCGATGCCGCTGATGGGCAGGCCCGCGGTCTGCGCGTCGCGCGCGATCTCGGCCACCATGTTGAGCGCGATCGGCTTCACGGCCGGGCCACAGTAGCCGCCGTGCGAGCCCCAGCCGCCGGTGTCGGGTGTGATCACCATGCGCTCCAGATCGACGCCGATGATGGAGTTGATGGTGTTGATGAGCGACACCGCATCGGCCCCGCCCGCCTTGGCCGCACGCGCCGGGTAGCGCACGTCGGTGATGTTGGGCGTGAGCTTGACGATCACGGGCAGCCGGCTGTAGTGCTTGCACCAGGCCGTGACCATCTCGATGTATTCGGGCACCTGGCCCACGGCCGCGCCCATGCCGCGCTCGCTCATGCCGTGCGGGCAGCCGAAATTGAGCTCCACGCCGTCCGCGCCCGTGTCTTCGACCATGGGCAGGATGCGCTTCCAGCTCGCCTCCTCGCACGGCACCATGAGCGAGACGACCAGCGCGCGGTCGGGCCAGGCGCGCTTGACGCGCGCGATCTCTTCGAGGTTGGTGCGCAGCGGCCGGTCGCTGATGAGCTCGATGTTGTTGAAGCCGAGCACGCGCCGGTCGGGCCCATGCAGCGCGCCGTAGCGCGGGCCGTTGACGTTGACCACGGGCGGGTCTTCGCCCAGGGTCTTCCAGACCACGCCGCCCCAGCCGGCCTCGAAGGCGCGCGTGACGTTGACTTCTTTGTCCGTGGGCGGCGCCGAGGCCAGCCAGAACGGGTTGGGGCTGCGAATGCCCAGAAAATTGCTGCGGATGTCTGCCATGGGATTTGCTCCGGTCTGCAAAAGGGTTGCGTGCAGGTTGCGTGGGTGGTTGACGGGGGTGGCGTGCATGCCGTGGATCGGCTCGGTTTGCGCTGGCAGTCAGGCGCACAGCGCCTGGTGCATCGAAAGCGCCGCGAGCTTGCCGTGCTGCACGGCTTCCACGGAGAGGTCACGCCCGCCCGCGCGGCAGTCACCGCCGGCCCACACGCGCGCCACGCTGGTGCGCCCCTGCGCGTCGGTGGCGATGCGGCCGTCTTGCAGCGCGATGGCTGCGCCCGCGGGCTCGGGCACGTAGCTTTGGCCAATGGCCTTGAGCACCATGTCGGCTTCGAGCGTGAAGGTTTCGCCCGTCTCCACCAGGCGCCCATCCTGCAGCGCCGTGACCACGCAGCGCAGGCCGCGCACCTGGCCGTCGGCGCACAGCAGCTCTTTGGGCGCGGCCCAGTGGCGCAGCTGCACGCCCTGCGTCTGCGCCCACTGCTGCTCTACGACCGAGGCCGGCATGCTCTCGGGCCCGCGGCGATAGACGATGCTGACCTCTTCGGCGCCGAGCATGCGCGCCTGCACCGCCGCATCGACGGCAGTCATGCCACCGCCGAGCACGAGCACGCGCCGCCCCACGGGCACGCTGGCCAAGTCCTGCGCCTGGCGGATCTCGGCGATGAAGTCCACCGCGTTGCGCAAGCCCTGCGCCTGCGGCTCGGCGATGGAGAGCGCATTCACGCCCGCAAGCCCCAAGCCCAGAAACACCGCGTCGTAGGCGGCGAGCAGCCCGTCGAGCGTGAAGTCGCGCCCGAGCTGCTGCCCGCAGCGCAATTCGATGCCGCCCACCGACAGCAGCCAGCGCACCTCCTGCTGCACGAATTCGCTCGTGACTTTGTAGCGCGCGAGGCCATATTCATTGAGGCCGCCGGGCTTGGGCCGCGCCTCGAACAGCACCACCTCGTGGCCGCGCAGCGCCAGCCCATGCGCGCACGCGAGCCCCGCGGGCCCCGCGCCGACCACAGCCACGCGCCGGCCCGTGGGCGCGGCGCGCTCGAACAGCGGTGCGCCCAAAGGATCTGCCGGCTGGCGCTGCTGCGCCGCAAAGTACGCATCGGTGGCATAGCGCTGCAACCGCCCTATCTCCACGGGTTTTTCCTGCAAGGCGTTGCGCACGCAGGCCTGCTCGCAGAGCACCTCGGTCGGGCACACGCGCGCGCAGGTGCCGCCCAGCGGGTTGGCCGACAGAATCGCGCGCGCGGCGCCGCGCACATTGTCCTGCGCGATGCGCTGGATGAACGCCGGCACGTCGATCTCGGTCGGGCAGGCGCGCGTGCAGGGCGCGTCGAAACAGTCGTAGCAGCGCTCGGCCTCGATCAGCGCCTGCGCGCGCGTGAGGGGCGGGTGCGCGTCGCTGAAACGCGCGGCGTATTCGGCCGGCGCCAGCCGCGCGGCGCGCAGCCCGCTGGCACGGCTTGCAAGGGTTGGCATCACAAAAAACCTCCAACGGATGGGTGGCAAACGAAAGGAAAGATGCGGGGGTGCACGCAAAAGCAGCGCGCTCCAATTTACTTTTTGGTAAAAATTTACCAACAGGTAAAACCCTTAGAGCAAGCGCCATGCCAGCCCTTGGCCACGCACCTTGTCCCACAATGGTGCAATGCACGCACCCTCTTCGCCCCCGCCAGCCGGCCACCCAGAAAGCCCCGCCGCCATTCGGCGCCCGAGCGCGGCACGCCAGCGCAAGGAAGAAGCCATCGTCAACGAGGCCGAACGCCAGTTCGCGCAATTCGGCTTCGAGGGCGCGACGCTCGAAGGCGTCGCTGCGGCCTGCGGCATCAGCCGCCACAACCTGCTCTACTACTTTCCGAGCAAAGAGGCGCTGTACCAGCGCGTGCTCGACGCGGTGCTCGACCAGTGGCTCGCAGGCATGCAAGACCTCGCGCAGAGCGACGCCCCGCAGCAGGCGCTGCGCCAGTACGTCCACGCCAAGCTGCGCTACTCGCGCGAGCGGCCCAGCGGCGTCAAAGTCTTTGCCAAAGAGATCATCGCAGGTGCGCCGCGCTACGCTGCGGCGATCACCGAGCGCGTAGCGCCGCTGCTGCAGGCCGAGGTGCAGCGCTTCGAGCGCTGGGCCGACGAGGGGCGCATCGCGCGCGTCAACTTCACGCACCTGATGTTTGCGCTCTGGGCGCTCACCCAGTCCTACGCCGAGCAAGAGGCGCAGTTCGCACTATTGCTGGGCAGGCCCGCGCTCACCGAAGCCGACTACGCCGCCGCCGAGGCGCTGATCTGCCGCCTCGTGTTCGGTGCGCTGGGGCTGGCCGAATAGCTCCTGTTGTAGGAGCTGCCAGCGCTTGATGGGCCTGCGTGAAGTGCCAATTTGACTCCAAACTTTGCCAACGCTGCAGCGCACTGAAGTCACCGAACCCTTTGGCCGTCTCGGTGAAGGCGATGGATCGGGCATTGCGGGTGACTGGCGGCAGAGTTTGGCTTGCACCTTTTGGGCCTCAAGGCCGGAGGCTTCGCTGAGCGCAAGTGAATCTAATGGAAGCCGCTGCGTAAGAATACGCGGGATCCATTTCAGAAATTGGAATCTGACCCCAATTATTCCGGGCTCAGCCTCATATTCGGTTTTTGTTCATCGTCCCGCGATTTCGCCTTGAGCTTCCTCCGCACCCCGCCTCGCGACGACGCACTTGCCCTTTGGCTAACCTTCGGCTCTACATACACCTGGTGTCGGGACTTTCACCCGACTGGATTCGTGCCATGCACGGCACACGCGTTGGACGTAACCGGCTGACAAAAAGCGCAGCTTTTTGGCAGTCCGGTTGACGGACTTGTTATGCATTTTTCTTCGGTTCAATTTTCCATGTCATCCGGTTGCGTGACCCGCCTTCAACATCGAAATGTTGAACTCTGCATCGCTTGTCAGCTGGATGCTCAACGATAGCTACATGATCTAGCGATAGGTCTCTCGCAATGATGTAGCAGAATCTACCCATGTATGGTTTGCCGACAAGATGGTCGCAATCTCCATACTCCTCACCGCAGATTGAGCATTCTTGTTTCCTCACAATCATTCCAGAACTAATAAATACTTGGGGAGGAAATACAAGTTCCTCTATTGCTTCTAGCTTTTTGTTGTGCTCTGAAAGATGAGCGAATCCGGGGTGCGATCGAACGGCATCAACTGATGCCATTTGAGCCGAAGCTAACGACAAACGCGAAACCGCCATCCGCGAACTAATGGACATCGCACAAGTAGATTGCCGCGTGACTGCTGCTCGGTTGGTTGATGCTGGGTTTAAGCGGGAGGTGGTGTGATGGGTTGGCCAGAAGTAGCTAACGCCGCGATTAACCTAGCTGCACTAGTTCTAATAATCTGGATAATCTTCGGCTAGCTTGACTTTCCAATAAACACCATCCCCCAACTGTCCACGATCCATAAACCGTGGACAGTTGCGTTTTGGTGTTTTTCTATTTGTCAAGTCCTTGACGAATGCCAAAATGACGCCTATTCTCCAATCACACACAGGAGATGCAGCCATGAAATACCTCGCACAGATCAACATCAAAAACAACGGCGGCTGCTACAAGTTCAGTTCCGACAGCCTTGACGAGATCCGTGCCTGGGCTAAGAAGACCGGCAAGGAAGGAGATACCCTGCTGATCCTCAAGAATGGCGACAAGATGGGTAATGCTCGCACGTTTACCCTGTGAGCTTTGCTAGATTGGCCGCCTTGTTCCGGTTGGCTCTAGCCATGATCGCGCTAGACAGCGGATTACCTTTCTCGTCAACCAAAATTTCCACCGTGGAACATTTGCAGTTGCACGCGTCCTTTGCGTGCGACCAAAACTCCCTTTGCTCTTGAGTGGTATGAAGCGTGCCATGCCTTTTAGAAATATGCAACCGAACCAAGAACAGGGCAT
>CAVPUD010000055.1:0-38441 GCA_963708545.1 uncultured beta proteobacterium
AGTGCCTACTCGTGCCCAGCGGCCTGGCGGCCATCGGCACCGTGGGTCTGGCGCTGCTGCAGCCGGGCGACGAGGTGCTGATCCCCGACAACGCCTACGGCCCGAACAAGGAGTTTGCGCGCGGCGAGCTTGCGCGCTTTGGCGTGCGCTACCGCCTGTACGACCCGCTAGCCGTGGCCGACTTTGCCGCGCAGATCACCCCGGCCACGCGCCTGGTGTGGCTCGAAGCGCCGGGGTCGGTCACGATGGAGTTCCCCGACCTGCCCGCGCTGGTGCGCATCTGCCGCGCGCACGGCGTGTGCTGCGCGCTCGACAACACCTGGGGCGCGGGGCTGGCGTTTGCGCCGTTTGATTTGCTGCGCGACGGGGGCAGCCTGGGCGTGGACATTTCGATCCATGCGCTGACCAAATACCCGAGCGGCGGCGGCGACGTGCTCATGGGCAGCATCGTCACGCGCGACGCGGCGCTGCACCAGCGGCTGCAGCGCACGCACATGCACCTGGGGCTGGGCGTGGGCGCGAACGACGCCGAGGCCGTGCTGCGCGCGCTGCCCAGCCTCGCGCTGCGCTACCGCGCGCACGACGTGGCGGCGCGCACGCTCGCACGCTGGCTCGCACAGCAAAGCCAAGTGGTGCAGGTGCTGCACCCGGCGCTGCCGGGCGCGCCGGGGCACGCACATTGGCGCGCGCTGTGCGCTGGCGCAGAGGTAGCAGGGCAGGGTGCTATGAAGGAAGTAGCTTCTGGCGCTTGTCCAGGGTTGGCTGCGGGCCTTTTCAGCATCATTTTTGACGCGCGCTACCGCGCCGAGCAGGTCGATGCTTTTTGTGATGCGCTGCGCCTGTTCAAAATCGGCTACAGCTGGGGCGGACCGATCAGCCTGGTCGTGCCCTACCAGCTCGTGGCCATGCGCAGCCGCCCCGCGCCGCAGCTGCGCCCGGGCCATCTGGTGCGCTTTTCCGTCGGGCTCGAAGCCGCAGCAGATCTGCAGCGCGACTTGCAGCAGGCGCTGGCGCAGGCGCTGCCGCCGCTCTAGGAGCCTGTCGGACTTTGGAATCGTCGGCTGCGAATGCGCCGCAGCGGCCCATTTTTTACCGTCTTCTTGCCCCATAGCACCACTATGGGGCGGCGAATCCGGAAAAAACTGGTCTCGCTGGGGCACATTCTCGCTATCGACGCCCAAAGTCCGACAGGCTCCTAGCAGACCAAAATGTTCCGGTGTTTGATGTAGAGCAAGGGTTTTCCATGATGGCGTAGCGGCGGCCAAGGTTTTACTTTGGGGCATTCCTATTTCAGGAGGCTCCGATGAACGAATCCCCCGCCACCTCCGACCTCGCCCCAGCTGCTCAGCCCGCCCAAGCCATCACGCTGCAGCCCTTGCGCTGGGCCGATCCGCTGCGCTGGCTGCTCCAGGGCTTGCAGGATGTGCGCGCTGCGCCCGGCATTGCGCTGTTCTACGGCTTTTGCTTTTGGTGCATGGCGCTGCTGCTCGGCTGGGTGTTTCGCCACGAGCCCGAATACACCATGTCGCTTGCGAGCGGCTGCCTGCTGGTCGGGCCGTTTCTGGCCATGGGCCTGTACGACACGAGCCGCCGGCGCGAAGCCGGGCTGGCGCCCGACCTGGGCCAATCCATCACCTGCTGGGACAGTCACATGGGCAGCATGGGCATGCTGGTGCTCGTGCTGATCGTGCTCGAGCTGCTCTGGGGGCGTGCCTCGCTCGTGGTGTTTGCGGTGTTTTTCGACACCGGCATGCCCTCTTCGAGTGGCGTGTTCGAGGCCGTGTTCAACCCGCGCAACTGGGAATTCGTCGCGGTCTATACCGTGGTGGGCGGTGCGTTTGCGGCGCTGGTGTTTTCGTGCACGGTGGTGTCCATCCCCATGATTCTGGACCGCGACACGGACGCGCTCACGGCCGGCATCACGAGCATGCGCGTGGTTGCGGCAAACCCCGGCGTCATGCTGCTGTGGGGCGCTTTGATCACGCTGCTCGTCGTGGCCTCGCTGTGGATCTGGGGCGCGGGGTTGCTGCTCGTGGGCCCGGTGCTCGGCCATGCGAGTTGGCACGCCTACCGCGCCGCGGTGGCGCCCGCGGCCGCCACTGCCTGATCAGCGCAACAGCTTGACGAGCTGTGGCCAGACGTTGGCCAGCATGCGCGGCTGCGCCTGCGCGTTCGGGTGGATGCGGTCGGGCTGGAACGAGGCCGTGGGGTCGGGCCCGTCGGCCACGCCCGCGAGCAAAAAAGGCACGAGCGCCGCCTTGTGTGCGCGCGCCACTTTGGGAAACAACGCGGCGAATTGCTGCGTGTAGGCGGCACCGTAGTTGGGTGGCACCTGCATGCCCACGAGCAGCACCTTGGCGCCCGCCTGCTGCGCAGCCTGCACCATGGCCGCGAGGTTGTCTTCGGTGTGCGCAAGCGCCAGCCCGCGCAGCGCGTCGTTGCCGCCCAGCTCTATCACCACCACGCTGGGCCGGTGCTGCGCGAGCAGCGCGGGCAGGCGCGCGCGCCCGCCTGAGGTAGTCTCGCCGCTGATGCTCGCGTTGACCACGGTGGCGGGGATTTTTTCCTGCGCCAGCTTTTGTTCGAGCAGCGCCACCCAGCCGCTGCCGCGCGGCAGGCCGTATTCGGCGCTCAGCGAGTCGCCCAGCACGAGGATCACGGGCGCGCGTGCAGGTGCTTGGGGCGCTTCGGTCGCTTTGCGTGCGCGCGCAGGCGTGCCGAAAAGCCCCGCAGCCACGGCAGCGCCCGAGCGCAGGATAAAGTCGCGTCGATGCACAGTGCGAATCGCCATTCCCAACCTTTCATGACCTCATGACCCAAGCCGCGCCCTTTTCACCGCCTTCGCCCCACGCCACCAGCCCCACTGCAGAGCCCATGGTGGCCGTGGAGCACCTGAGCAAGTCGGTGACGGATTCGAGCGGCACGCTCGACATTTTGCGGGATGTGGACTTTTCCCTCGCGCCGCGCGAGACGGCGGCCATCGTGGGCGCCTCGGGTTCGGGCAAGAGCACGCTGCTGGCGCTGATCGCCGGGCTCGATACACCCACGCGCGGCACGGTGCGCCTCGCCGGGCAAGACATCTTCGCGCGCGACGAGGACGCGCGTGCCGCGCTGCGCGGGCAAAAGGTGGGCTTCGTGTTCCAGAGCTTTCAACTGCTCGCGCACCTCACGGCGCTGGAAAACGTGATGCTGCCGCTGGAGCTCGCCGGACAGCCCGACGCACGCCGGCGCGCGACCGAGATGCTGGCGCGCGTGGGGCTCGCGCAGCGCCTGCGCCACTACCCCAAGCTGCTCAGCGGCGGCGAGCAGCAGCGCGTGGCGCTCGCGCGGGCCTTCGTCGTGCAGCCCGCGGTGCTGCTGGCCGACGAGCCCACGGGCAGCCTGGACTTCGCCACCGGCGAGAAAGTCATGCAGCTGATGTTCGAGCTCAACCGCGAGCAAGGCACCACGCTGGTGCTCGTGACGCACGACGCCCGCATTGCCGCGCAGTGCCGCCGGCGCATCACGCTCGAGGCCGGGCAGGTGGTAGAGGACCTGCGCGGCGCCGGTTGAGGCGGCCTGCGCGCCGGGGCGCCTCGGGCGGGCAAAGCGGGAGAAAGCGGGCGAGCCGGCGGGATGCCCGCTCACAGATGCGCCAGAAAGGCGTCCATCGCATCGGTGTAGGCGCCGGGCTCGCCCAGCAGGCGGTTGATGTCCATGTGCGACAGCGCCTGCGGCAGCACCTGCACGCGCGCGCCGAACTGCGCGGCGCGCTCGGCGAATCGCTGGCCCTGCGGGCACGCATCCTGCCGGCGCGTGGAGCACACGATCAGCGTGGGGGCTATGGGCCCGGCAAGCTGCTGCAGCGGCGAGGACTGGCGCCAAAAGTCTGGGTCTTGCCCGAAGGCCTGGTCGTACAGGCCAGGGTGCCGGTGGTTCATGATCGCGGGCACGTCCAGCGCGCCGCTGTCCAGCGACACAGTGCCGCGCCAGGCCTGCGCACCCTGCGCATGGGCGAGCTGCGGCGCGGCCGTGAGCAGCATCACCAGGTGCGCGCCCGCCGAGTGCCCCATGAGCACCACATCGTGTGCATCGGCCCCCCAGCCGGGCGCGAGCTGCTGCACTTTGGCGAGCGCACGGGCAAGATCGCGGGCCTGCTCGATCGGGTCGGCCTGCGGCAGCATGCGGTAGTTGGTGCTCACGACGATCCAGCCCTGCGCGCCCCAGTGCCGCACCTTGGGCTCCCAGACGCCGGGCGAGGCCTTGTCGCCGCGCCGCCAGCCGCCGCCGTGCGCCATGAGCAAAATTTTCGGGCGCGCGCTGCGCTCGGCGGGCAGATAGACGTCAAAGCGCTGCGCCGCGTCCGGCCCGTACGCCACATGGGCCACCTCGGCCACTGCGCTGGGCACGCGCCCGTTTTGCGAGCCATCCGCCCTCGACGAAGACGCCTGCTGGCCGCCGCCGCGCGCGCCGCCCGGCCAGGCGCGCAAGGGGCCGGCATGCGCTGGATGGGCCGTTGCGAGCAACGCAGCGCCCAGCACCACGGTAGCCCACCGCCTGCCTGGCGGGGCGCGGCGTGCGCGCGGCAGCGAGGCAGTTTGAAAAAAAGAGCGTGCAGGCATCAGCGTGGTCATGGGCAGGCTCCTTCATGGGACATTGGTATGGCAATTGTGGGTTACGCCCAGCATGCCAGAGGGTTTGCTCGTTTCTGGCCTGTGCGTGTCAGCAGCGCAAACAAAGGCGTATCGAGCGGGAGCTGTGATGTGGCTCCGTTCAGCCTCTCAGGCGCCCGGAGGCCTGTGCGCCTCCGGGAATTTCATGTAACCCGTCTCCAAAGCCACGGCCCAGTCGGCAAAGCCGCGGCTGCGCGCCAGCTGCACCATGGGGCGGTGGTCGTAGGGCACGCTGATGAGCGCGATGCTCCAGCCCTGCGCGCCGCGCTCTGCAAGGGCATAGCGCGCATCGGGTGCGCCGGTTTCGATGCGGTGCAGGCAGGGGCTGTCGTCTTCGAACGCAGGCAGGCCCACGCTGCCGGGGTTGACGATCCATTGCCCTGCCGCCGTGCGCACCGCGCGCGGGAAGTGCGTATGGCCGCAGGCGATGAATGCGGCGCGCTCATCGCCCAGCCGCTCGCTGATTTCGCTCTGGCTGGCGAGCCGCACGGCGCCGCCGGGCAGCACGGTTTCGAGCAGGTAGCTGCAGTTGTGCTGCGGTGTGGCGTGGCAGAAGAACAGGTCTGCCTCGCGCAGTGTTGCGGGCAGCGTGCGCAGCCAGGCGAGCTCTTGCGCGCCGAGCTGGGCATGCGCGCAGGCGTCGGGCGGGGCGAGCTGCGCGGGGCTTTGTTCGATCAGGTTGCGGTCGTGGTTGCCCGCCACGGTGGGCCAGCCTTGGGCCTGCAGGAACTGCGCCGTCTCGCGCGCGAGCAAGGGGCCGGAGAGGCTGTCGCCCAGGTTCACCACCAGGTCGGCGCCGCGGCGGCGCAGGTCGGCGTGCACGGCCTCGAGCGCGGGCAGATTGCCGTGGATGTCGGAGACGAGAGCGATGCGGGCGATGCGGGCGCTGGGCATGGGCAGGCTCCTGCAGTTTGGCCGTGGTGGGGGCGGGTGGATGGCGTCAGGCGGCTTGGACGTGCTTGTCCGCCTCGGAGGTGAAGGCGTCGGCGTAGAACGCCTCGGGTGGCAGGCCGCGCTCGGCGCAGTAGGCGGCGCGTGCCGACTCGACCACGATGGGTGCGCCGCAGGCATAGACCTGGTGGCCCGAGAGGTCGGCAAAGTCGTCGAGCACGGCCTGGTGCACGAAGCCCGTGCGGCCGCTCCAGCCGTCTTCGGGCAGCGCGTCCGAGACCACGGGCACGTAGCGCAATTGCGGCATTTCGGCCAGGCGCGCGCGCACCCACTCGTCCAGGTACAAATCGGCTGGGCGCCTGCCGCCCCAGTAGAGCGTGACGGGGCGCGTGCTGCCGCGGTGTTGCAGTTGCTCGATGATGGCCTTGATGGGCGCGAAGCCCGTGCCCGAGGCCAGCAGGATGATGGGTTGGTCCGAATCCTCGCGCAGGTAAAAGCTCCCGAACGGCCCCTCGGCGCGCAGGATGTCTTTTTCTTTGAGGGTGTGAAAGACCTGCTCGGTGAAGTGGCCACCGGGCATGAGGCGGATGTGCAGCTCCACGTGCGGCGGCGTGCCCAGCGTGTGCGGCGCGTTCGCCATCGAGTATGCGCGGCGCAGTCCGCCCGGCAGCAGAAATTCGAGGTACTGGCCCGCGTGGTAGCGCAGTGGCTCGGCCGCGGGCAGTTGCAGGCGCAGCAGCATCACGTCGGGCGATTTTTGCTCGAGCGCGGCCACGCGCACGGGCATTTTCTTGACCGGAAAGGCGCTTTCGTCGGTGACCTGGCGCGACTCCAACACCACGTCACTGCGCGGCTGCGCGCAGCAGGTCAGGATCAGGCCGGCGGCTTCTTCGGCGGCGCTCAGGGCCTTGTCCTGGTGCGGGCCGTGCACGACGCTGCCGCTGAGTTTCTTGCACTTGCACGAGCCGCAGGCGCCGTCCTTGCAACCGTAGGGCAGGCCCACGCCGGCGCGGATCGCGGCGTTCAGGATGGATTCGTCGGCCTGCGCGGAAAAGCGCCGGCCGCTTGGCTGCACGGTGATCTGGTACGAGGTGGGAGTGGTCATGGTGTAGGTATCCTCGGGAACAAGATAGAGCTCGCTGGGGCAAGATTGTGCCGCCGCCTCCCGAAATTTCTTTGGTCTTTTTCTGCATCTCACCACTGCCATGCAAACCCTTGCCGTTCCACGCCCCATGGGCGCGCTGCCCGCCCGATTCCGCCGTGCGCGGCTGTTGATCGTGGGCTGTGGCGATGTGGGTCTGCGCGTGGTGCGCGCCGTGCAAGGCGAGGGGGCCGGGGCGGGGCAGGGTAGGGCGTCGGCTTTCGGGGCTCCGCGCCTGCGCGTGCTGGCGTTGACCTCAAGCCCGGCGCGTGTGGGCGAGTTGCGCGCGCAGGGCATTACGCCCTTGCTCGGCAACCTCGACGCGCCGGCCACGCTGCGCCGGCTTGCGGGCCTGGCCACGCACGTGCTGCACCTCGCGCCGCCGCCTGCCGAGGGCGGGGCAGCGGCCTGGTGGAGCGATCCGCGCACCGAGGCCTTGGTGCGCGTGCTGCGGCTGCGCACGCACCCGCGGGCACTCGTCTATGCCTCTACGAGCGGCGTGTACGGCGACTGCGCGGGCGCCTGGGTGCGCGAGACGCGCCCGCTGGCGCCGGCCACGGCGCGCGCACAGCGCCGCGCGAATGCCGAGCGCGCGGTGCGCCAGCTGGGCCGCGTGGGGGTGCGCACGAGCATTTTGCGCATTCCGGGCATCTACGCCCCCGACCGCGCGGGCGGTACGCCCGAGGCGCGGCTGCGCAAGGGCACGCCCGCGCTCGTGCCGCAGGACGACGTGTTCACCAGCCACATCCACGCCGACGACCTCGCGCGTGCCTGCCTCGCGGCGCTGTGGCGCGGCCGGCCGCAGCGCGCCTACCACGTGTGCGACATGCAACCCATGAAGATGGGGGATTATTTCGATCTTGCGGCCGACCTGTACGGCCTGCCGCGCCCGCCGCGCCTGGCGCGCAGCGCGGCCCAGGCGCAGCTGCCGCCGCTGCTCTTGAGCTTCATGAGCGAATCGCGCCGGCTGGACAACCGCCGCCTGCTGCACGAGCTGCGCCTGCGGCTGCGCTACCCCACGGTGGCCGAAGGCCTGCGCGCTGGGTAGGAGCGCTTTGGCATCAGCGCGGCACCGGATAGACGTTGCCCTTGCCGTCCCAGCAGCGGAACACGTCGCACTGGAACGATCCGCTCGGCTTTTGTGGCTGCGCCGGCTGCGCCGGCGGCGGGCCTGGTGGGTGCCCGGGATGGCCGGGGCGGTAGCCCGGGCGACGTTGCGGCACGACGATCACTGGCGGCAAGCTGGGTTCGGGGCGCAGGGCGCGCGCTTTTTCCACTTCGGCGTAGCCTTCGGGGCCGAGGCAGTCGAGGTCCATCTGGCGCTGCGCGGCTTCGAGGCGCGCCTGGTCTTCGTAGCTGCTGCCCAGGCTGCTGGCCAGCACGTCGAGGTTGCGCCGCGAGCGCGCGCAGGCCGCCGAATGCGCGTAGTCGTGCGCGCTGGGTTTGGCGGCTTGCGTCGCGCGCTTGCGCTCACGTTCTTCCAGGGCCTTTTGCCGCTCCTCTTGGGCCTGGGCGGCGGATTCGGCCTGCAACTGCTGCCGTTTGCGCTCCAGTGCTTCGGCGGCCTGGGCGCGCTCGCGCGCGATCTCTTCGGGCGTCTTGCGCGGCTCGACCTCGCGCACGCTGCTGCCGCTGGGGCAGGCGTCGTCGGTGTAGGTGACCGCGCCCGTGCGCGCATCGGTGCAGCGCAGCACTTGGGCGTGCGCCGCCGACGGGAGCAGTAAATGCGTCGCGCAGACCAGCGCGCAAGCAAGATGCACCATGTGTACCGCCGCACCGGCACGCGGCCGTGGCAGGGTGCGCGAAGAGTGCAAGGAAAGCGGCATGGTCGTTGCCGGGAAAGAGGGCTCTACAGGCTCTACGGTTTCCCGCGCGGCTCAGCCTCTCAGCCTCTCAGCGGCTCGCGCTGAGCACGCGGCGTATGGTTTGCGCCAATTCCTGCGCGGCGAACTTGGCCACGTAGCCGTCCGCGCCCACGCTGCGCACGTGATCCTCGTTGGCCTCACCCGACAGCGAAGAGTGGATCACCACGGGGAGGCCGGAAAAGCGCGGGTCCTGCTTGATGTTGCGCGTGAGCGTGAAGCCATCCATCTCGGGCATCTCGAGGTCGGTGAGCACTAGCGCCACCTTGTCGCGCACGCTCTTGCCTTCGGCGGCAGCGCTTTGGGCGATGGCGTTGAGCCGCTCCCAGGCCTCCTTGCCCGATTTGGTGATTTCGCAGGGGGCGTGCAGCAATTGCAACTCCTGCTCGATCAGCGAGCGCGCGACGAAGGAGTCGTCCGCCGCGAGCACGATGGCGCCGGGCGGCAGCTGCAGCCGCTCGCCCACCTGGTTGGGGTCCACGTCTGCCGTCGCGCTGGGCGAGACCATCTGCAAGATCGCCTCGACGTCGAGCACCTGTGCGAGGCGTGAACCGTCTTTGTTGCCGTCGAGCCGCGCGATGCTGGTCACGAGCTTGCCTGCGGCGCCGCTGGCCTCGGCCGAAAGCACCTGCTTCCAGTCGAGGCGCACGATGTCTTCGACCGACTCGACGGCGAAGGCCTGCGTGCTGCGCGCGTATTCGGTCACGAGCAGGATATTGAGCTTTTCGGGCGTACAGCCGACGATGGCGGGCAGGTCGTACACGGGAATCACCTGCCCGCGCAGGTTCACCACGCCCAGCGCGTAGGGCGAGGCCCCGGCAATCGGCGTGATCTCTGGCATGGCCACGATCTCGCGGATCTTGAACACGTTGATGCCGAACAGCTCCGATTGCCCGAGCACCTTGTCCTTGCCCAATTTGAACAACAACAGCTCGAACTGGTTCGAACTGGTGAGGTGGGTGCGCTCGTCAACTTCCTGCTGCACGGTTTTCATGGCGGTCCTTCGCGGAATGGGTCACACATTGAAACAAATGTGCGTCGGGCTGCGATTCTAGTGCGCGTGCCGGCTGGCGCCAATGAGGCGCTTCTCTTTCAGTAGCTGCTCATGCTTGCGGGATATGGGCTTGGAGCCAAAAAGATGCTGCGATCTGATCGTGGCCTGCGCACTGGCCGGAGCATCCTTTGGGCGGCCCGCAGGTTCAGTTTGCAAATGCCGCGATGCCCGTTTGCGCGCGGCCCAGGATCAGTGCGTGGATGTCGTGCGTGCCTTCGTAGGTGTTGACCACTTCGAGGTTCACCAAGTGGCGCGCCACGCCGAATTCGTCGCTGATGCCGTTGCCGCCGAGCATGTCGCGTGCCATGCGCGCGATGTCCAGCGCCTTGCCGCAATTGTTGCGCTTGATGATGGAGGTGGCCTCGACCGAAGCCGTGCCCTCATCCTTCATGCGGCCCATGCGCAGGCAGGCTTGCAGGCCCAGGGCGATCTCGGTCTGCATGTCGGCGAGCTTTTTTTGGATCAGCTGGTTGGCCGCGAGCGGGCGGCCGAACTGCTTGCGGTCCAGCGTGTATTGGCGCGCCGTGTGCCAACAGAACTCGGCCGCGCCCAGTGCGCCCCAGGCGATGCCGTAGCGCGCGCTGTTGAGGCAGGTGAACGGCCCTTTGAGGCCCTGCACGCTGGGGAAGGCGTTTTCTTCGGGCACGAACACGTCGTCCATGAGAATCTCGCCCGTGACCGAGGTGCGCAGCCCCACCTTGCCTTCGATTGCAGGGGCGCTCAGGCCCTTGAAGCCTTTTTCGAGCACGAAGCCGCGGATCGGGCCCACGGTGCCGCTGGCGCTCACCTCCTTGGCCCAGACCACGAACACATCGGCCACGGGGCTGTTCGTGATCCACATCTTGCTGCCCTTGAGGCGATAGCCACCATCGACCTTGGTCGCGCGCGTGGCCATGCTGCCGGGGTCGGAGCCGTGGTCGGGCTCGGTCAGGCCGAAGCAGCCAATCCACTCGCCGCGCGCGAGCTTGGGCAGGTATTTTTGCTTTTGCGCCTCGGTGCCGAATTCATGAATGGGCACCATCACGAGCGAGCTTTGCACGCTGGCCATGGAGCGGTAGCCCGAGTCGATGCGCTCGATCTCGCGCGCGATCAGGCCATAGGCCACGTAGTTCAGCCCCGGCCCGCCGTATTGCTCGGGGATGGTGGGGCCCAGCAGGCCGACCTCGCCCATCTCGCGGAAGATGCTGGTGTCCATTTTTTCGTGCCGGAAGGCGTCGCGCACGCGCGGCGCGAGCTTGTCGCGGCAGTACGCTGCGGCGGCGTCGCGCACCATGCGCTCGTCGGCGCTCAGTTGCTGGTCGAGCAAGAAAGGGTCGTCCCAGTGGAAGGGGGCGTGGGCCATGGGGTCTCCGGGGGATGTAAAAAGAGGGAGCAGAAGAAGGAAGCAAAGGCGCGAGTTTAGAGCGTGCGCGAACCCGGTTTGCCGCCCGTACCCGCGGTGCAGCCGCGGCTGGCGTTGGCATCCTTGGGCACAGAGAAAATGCCGACAAAATTAAGCCCTAAAATCGCCACCCCGGCATAGGCCGCTTGCCGCCGCGGTGTTTTCAGGCACTTGCAACCCCCGGCTTGCGGCGCCGCCTGAAATCCCTACTCAATACCGGCCGCCTCGTATTTTTGCCCCACGCAGATGCAGCGGCCCCGTGCGCATGGCCACCAACTTCCTCACCAAAATCTTCGGCAGCCGCAACGACCGGCTGCTCAAGCAATACCGCAAGACGGTTGCGCGCATCAACGCGCTGGAGCCCGAGCTCGAGAAATTGTCGGACGAGGCCTTGCGCGCCAAGACGCAGGAGTTTCGCGAGCGCCTCGCGCGCGGCGCCGCGCTCGACGAGCTGCTGCCCGAAGCCTTTGCCGTGGTGCGCGAGGGCTCCAAGCGCGTGATGAAGATGCGCCACTTCGACGTGCAGTTGCTCGGCGGCATGGCGCTGCATTACGGCAAGATCGCCGAAATGCGCACGGGCGAAGGCAAGACCCTCACGGCCACGCTGGCCGTGTACCTGAATGCACTGGCTGGCAAGGGCGTGCACGTGGTCACCGTGAACGACTATCTTGCGCAGCGCGACGCGCAGTGGATGGGGCGGCTGTATGAATTTCTGGGCCTGAGCGTGGGCATCAACCTGCCGCACTTGCCGCGCGAGGAAAAGCAGGCCGCCTACCGCGCCGATATCACCTACGGCACGAACAACGAATACGGCTTCGACTATCTGCGCGACAACATGGTCTATGAGGCGCGTGACCGCGTGCAGCGCGGCCTGCATTACGCCATCGTCGATGAGGTGGATTCCATCCTGATCGACGAAGCGCGCACGCCGCTCATCATCAGCGGCCAGGCCGAAGACCACACGGCGCTGTACCTCGCGATGAACGAGATCGTGCCGCTGCTCGTGCGCCAGGAGGGCGAGGAAGACCCGCGCACCGGCGAGGGCGTGATCAAGCCCGGCGACTTCACCGTCGATGAGAAATCGCGCCAGGTGTACCTGACCGAGCAGGGCCACGAGAGGGCCGAGCGAATTCTGGCCAGCCGCGGGCTGATCGCCGAGGGCGCGTCGCTCTACGACCCGGCCAACATCACGCTGATGCACCATCTGTACGCGGCCTTGCGTGCGCACCATCTCTATCACCGCGACCAGCACTACGTGGTGCAAAACGGCGAAGTCGTCATCGTCGATGAATTCACGGGCCGCCTGATGCAAGGCCGGCGCTGGAGCGAGGGCCTGCACCAGGCGGTGGAAGCCAAGGAAGGCGTGGACATCCAGCCCGAGAACCAGACGCTTGCCTCGATCACCTTCCAGAACTACTTCCGCCTGTACGAAAAGCTCGCGGGCATGACCGGCACGGCCGACACCGAGGCCTACGAGTTTCAGGAGATCTACGGCCTTGAGACCGTGATCATCCCGCCCAACAGGCCGAGCCGGCGCGACGACCAGCTCGACCGCGTCTATAAAACCACGCGCGAAAAATACGCCGCGGCCATCGCGGACATCCGTGCGTGCCACGAGCGCGGCCAGCCCGTGCTCGTGGGCACGACCTCGATCGAAAACTCTGAGCTTATCTCGGAGCTGCTCAAGAAAGAGGGCCTGCCGCACCAGGTGCTCAACGCTAAGCAGCACGCGCGCGAGGCCGAGATCATTGCCCAGGCGGGCCGCCCCGGCATGATCACCATCGCCACCAACATGGCTGGGCGTGGCACCGACATCGTGCTCGGCGGCAACATCGAAAAAATGGTCGCGGCCATAGAGGCCGACCCAGAGCTCGACGAGGCCACGCGCGCGCAGCGCATCGCGCAGCTGCGCGCCGATTGGCAGCGCGACCACGAAAAGGTCAAGGAGCTCGGCGGTCTGCGCATCATCGCCACCGAGCGCCACGAAAGCCGCCGCATCGACAACCAGCTGCGCGGTCGCTCGGGGCGCCAGGGCGATCCGGGCTCGTCGCGCTTTTACCTGAGCCTGGACGACCCGCTGATGCGCATTTTCGCGGGCGACCGCGTCAAGGCCATCATGGAGCGGCTCAAGATGCCCGACGGCGAGGCCATCGAGGCCGGCATCGTCACGCGCAGCATCGAGTCCGCGCAGCGCAAGGTCGAGGCGCGCAACTTCGACATGCGCAAGCAGCTGCTCGAATACGACGACGTGGCCAACGACCAGCGCAGGGTGATTTACCAGCAGCGCAACGAAATCCTCGACGCCGCCGACCTCTCCGACATGATCCGCGCCATGCGCGAGGACTGCTTCACCGACCTCGTGCGCCAGTACGTGCCGGCCGATTCGGTCGAAGAGCAGTGGGATTTGCCGGGCCTCGAAAAAGCGCTCGCGCAGGAGTGGCAGCTGCCGCTCGCGCTGCAGCAGGAAGTGGCGCAGTCCGAGGCCGTCACCGACGAAGACATCCTCGAAAAAGTGTTGCAGGCTGCGCACGCCGCCTTCGATGCCAAGGTCGCGCAGATCGGGCGCGAAAATTTCACGCAGTTCGAGCGCATGGTGCTGCTGCAAAGCCTGGACGCGAATTGGCGCGACCACCTCGCGGCGCTCGACTACCTGCGCCAGGGCATCCACCTGCGCGGCTACGCGCAAAAGCAACCCAAGCAGGAATACAAGCGCGAGGCCTTCGAGCTGTTCCGCCAGATGCTCGACCAGGTGAAGAGCGAGGTCACCAAAACGCTCATGACCGTGCAGGTGCGCTCGCGCAGTGAGCTCGACGCCGCCGCAGAGGAGCTCGAAAGCCGTGGCGAGCACATTGCCAACGTCACCTACACCGCGCCCACCGAAACCGGCGCGGTCGAGGTCACGCAAGAGGCGCCGGCCGCGAGCGAACCGCTCACGCTGCCGCCGGGCGTGCGCGTGGGGCGCAACGACCCCTGCCCCTGCGGCAGCGGTAAAAAATACAAGCAGTGCCACGGCAGGCTGAGCTGAGGCCCCATGCATTGCGCGCTGCGCCGGCGCGGTGCGGCGCGGTGCGCCGTGGCTCCCGTGCGTTTTTGAAAAAGGAATTCCCATGCCCGTGAACCTCCAGCCCCCCGTCGTCGCCGACTTGCACCCCATCGCCGGCGTGCGCATAGGCGTGGCCGAAGCCGGCATCCGCAAGGCCGCGCGCAAAGACCTCACGGTGTTCCTGCTCGACGAGGGCACGAGCGTCGCGGGCGTGTTCACGCAAAACCGTTTCTGCGCCGCGCCCGTGCAGATCAGCCGCGCGCACCTCGCAGGCGGGCAGCCGATCCGTGCGCTGCTCATCAACACCGGCAACGCCAACGCGGGCACGGGCGCCGACGGCATGGTGCGCGCGCATGCCACGTGCATCGCGCTCGCGCAGCTGCTGGACATCGCGCCTGCGCAGGTGCTGCCCTTTTCCACGGGCGTGATCATGGAGCCGCTGCCGCACGAGCGCCTCATCGCGGCGCTGCCCGCGGCGCTGGCCGACGCGGCGCCCGAGCACTGGGCGCGCGCCGCCGAAGGCATCATGACCACCGACACCGTGCCCAAGGCCTTCAGCACGCAGCTGCGCCTGGGCGCGGCCACGGTGTCGGTCACGGGCATCAGCAAGGGCGCGGGCATGATCCGCCCGAACATGGCGACCATGCTCGGCTTTCTGGCGACCGACGCCTGCATCGCGCCGGCGCTGCTGCCCCAGATCGCGCAGGCGCTCGCCGAGGCCTCGTTCAACCGCATCACCATAGACGGCGACACCTCGACCAACGACTCGTTCATCGTGCTGGCCACGCACAAGGCGCAGCACGCGCCCATCACCTCGCTAGCGAGCGCCGAGGGGCAGGCGCTCTTTGCCGCGCTGCGCGAGGTGGCGCAAAAGCTCGCGCAGGCCATCGTGCGCGACGGTGAGGGTGCGACCAAGTTCATCACGGTGCGCGTAGAGGGCGGGCGCGACGCCGAGGAATGCCGCAAGGTGGCGTACGCGATCGCGCATTCGCCGCTGGTCAAGACGGCGTTCTACGCGAGCGACCCGAACCTGGGCCGCATCCTCGCGGCCGTGGGCTACGCGGGCATCGCCGACCTCGACCAGGGCGGCATAGACCTGTACCTCGACGACGTGCACGTGGCCCAGCAGGGCGGGCGCCACCCCGACTACCGCGAGGAAGACGGCCAGCGCGTGATGCAGCAAAGCGAAATCACGGTGCGCGTGCTGCTCGGGCGCGGCACGGCCGCCGAGACGGTCTGGACCTGCGACCTGAGCCACGAGTACGTGCGCATCAATGCCGACTACCGCTCTTGAAGTGCGCTATATAAAAAATAGCTGCTTGTGCTTGATACATAAGGGCTAGATGCCAAAATGAACCAAAATTTCGAACATCTGCTCGTGCGCGCCGAACAGCTCATCAGCCGCATCGAGTCCATTCTTCCCCAGCCCCTTTCGGCCCCCGATTGGGATGCCGCGATCGCCTGGCGCTACCGCAAACGCAGCAACGGGCATGGCGTGCTCGAGCCCGTGCGCCACGTCGCGGCGATGTGCCTGTCTGATTTGCAGGAAATCGACGCGCAGAAAGAAAAAATCGTGCGCAACACCGAGCAGTTCGTGCAGGGCCGGCCTGCGAACAACGTGCTGCTCACAGGGGCGCGCGGCACGGGCAAGTCCTCGCTGGTCAAAGCCTGCCTGAACGCCTTTGCCGCGCAGGGCCTGCGCCTGATCGAGGTGGACAAGAGCGACCTGACCGACCTGCCGGACATCGTCGAAGTGGTGGGCGCGCGCCCTGAGAAGTTCATCGTCTTTTGCGACGACCTGAGCTTCGAGGAAGGCGAGCCCGGCTACAAGGCGCTCAAGTCGATTCTGGACGGCTCGGTGGCCGCGGCCACGCCCAATGTGCTGATCTACGCGACCAGCAACCGCCGCCACCTGCTGCCCGAATACATGAAGGAAAACCTCAGCTACCAGCACAGCGAGGACGGCGAAGTGCACCCCGGCGAGGTGGTCGAGGAAAAAATCTCGCTCTCCGAGCGCTTTGGCCTGTGGGTGAGCTTTTACCCCTTCAGCCAGGACGAATACCTCGTCATCGTGCGCCAGTGGCTCACAGCGCTGGGCGTGCCGGCGCCGGCCATAGAGGCCGCACGCGCCGAGGCGCTCGTGTGGGCGCTGGAGCGCGGCTCGCGCAGCGGGCGCGTGGCCTACCAGTTTGCGCGCGATTTTGCGGGCCGTCATGGTGTCGCCAGCACCAGCGCCTGAGCCGGCGATGCCGCAACCCGAAGCGCAGGCGGCAGGCGCGGCGCAAAACAGGCCGCAAGAGTCGCAGCGCACGTACACCGAAGTGGCCGTGGGCATCTTGCTGCGCGGCGATGGCGCGCTGCTGCTGGCCACGCGTCCGCCCGGCAAGCCTTACGCGGGCTACTGGGAGTTTCCGGGCGGCAAGATCGAGGCCGGCGAGACCGTGGAGCAGGCGCTGCGGCGCGAGTTGCACGAGGAGCTGGGCATCACCATTGGCCCGGCGAGCGTCTGGCGCGTGACCGAACACGACTACCCGCACGCGCGCGTGCGCCTGCACTGGTGCAAGGTGCGCAGCTGGAGCGGCGACTTCGAGATGCGCGAGGGCCAGACCATGGCCTGGCAGCAGTTTCCGCTGCAGGTCAGCCCGGTGCTGCCAGGGGCGTACCCGGTGCTCGACGGGCTCGAGCAAGAGTGGCGGCAAGAGCGCGCGCAAGGCTCACAAAAGCCATAAGCCGAGAACGAACACCAGCGTGTGCGCGAGCACGCCCACCGCCACCGCCAGCGCGTAGCGGGGGCCGCCGGCGGCAAGCGCCATGCCGCTCTTGCTCAGCGCGTGCACCAGCATGGCCGCCATCAGAGTGCGCTCGACCATGGGCGCCGCGGGCGCGCCGGGAGCGCCGTGCGCGAGCAGCGCGGCGATGACCGAATGCACGTCCGCGAGCGCCGCGAGCAGGGCGCCGGTCATCATGCCCGCGTCGCCCAGCCACAGGCCCAGGCCATAGACGCCGGCCTGCACGACTGTGAGCAGCACCGCGATGATCAGCGCGTCGCGCAGGCGGAACATGGGCGTGTCGGCAGGCATTTGCGCGGCAGGCATTTGCGCAGCAGGCACTTGTGCGGCCGGTTTTTCACCCGCGTCTGCCAGGCCCGTGTGCGCGAGCCAGCTGCCGTACACGCCGGCCACCAGCGCCGAAGCCAGCGCGGGTGCCCATAGGCGCGTGAGCCAGGCCGGCTGAATGGTCGCGGCCACGGCCAGCATCTGCAGCATGGTGGCCACGCACGAGAGCACCGCGCCGCCCGCCTGCGCGCGCAGCGTGCCGCGCCCCGCGCGCAGCTCCAGCCCCAGATTCGCGATGGTGGCCGTGCTCGAGACGAAGCCCGAGGCCAGCGCCGACAGGGCCAGCGCCTGGCGTGCCTGCAGCAGCCGCCGCCCCAGGTGCGCGAGCGACTGGATCAAGAGCAGCACCACGAGCAGGCGCACCAGCAGCTGCGGGTTCAGCACCTCGCCCCACAGCGGCCGGTCGGGCATCAGCGGCGCGACAATGAGGATCAGGGCCGCGAGGATCAGGCCGCCGCGCACCTCGCCGGGCTGCAGCCAGGTGTTGGCGAAGTTGTGCAGGCGCTCGCGTGCCGCCAGCAAGCCCGTGGCGGCCACGGCCAGCGCCGCGGCCAGCAGTTGGTCCTGCGTGCACATGGCGCCGATCACATAGGCGAGGAAGAGGGCGATCTCGGTGGTCACGCCCGGGTCGCCCGAACGGTCCTTGGCATAGGCCGTGGCGCCCAGAATCGCCATGAACAGCGCCCCCACGGCCAGCAATGCCGGCATGGCCAGGATGGCCGTCGCCGCGCCGGCCAAGGCCGCCAGCGTGAACGAGCGCACGCCCGCGAGCGCGCGGTGCGGTCCGGTGCCTTTGCGCCGCTCGCGCTCTATGCCCATCAGCAAACCGCAGCCAAACGCGCTCGCAAGCGCCGCCCAGGCCGAAGTCAAGCTGTCCGAGGTCTCCATCGCTGTTTGCCCTTTCTTTTTGCGCCAGTCCGCACAGGACGCCGCCGCGCGCGTGGACAATACCACCATGTTCGAACCTCCCGCCTTCATCGCCCCCACTCCCCACACCGACCCGGCCGCTGCGCTGGCGCAGGTGCAGCAGATCTACCAGCAACAAATCGACTACCTGCGCGCCGCCATGGGGCGCTTCGTGGCAGGCGAAACGCCGCCGCAGCCGGTGCGCGCCTGCTACCCCTTCGTGCGCCTGCACGTGGACACCGTGGCGCGCGCCGACAGCAAGCTCGCCTACGGCTTCGTCGAAGGGCCGGGGCACTACGAAACCACGCTCACGCGCCCCGACCTGTTCGCGCGCTACTACCTCGAGCAGTTCCAGCTGCTGCGCCAGAGCCACGGCGTGGCCCTCGAAGTGGGCACGAGCACGCAGCCCATTCCAGTCCACTTCTCGTTCGCCGAGGACGATTATTTCGAGGGCGCGCTGAGCCCCGAACGCCGCCTGCGCATGCGCGACCTGTTCGACCTGCCCGACCTCGCGGCCATGGACGACGGCATCGCCAACGGCACCTGGGAGCCCGTGCCCGGCGAGGCCAAACCGCTCGCGCTCTTCACCGCGCCGCGCGTGGACTACTCGCTGCACCGCCTGCGCCACTACACGGGCACGCTGCCAGAGTGGTTCCAGAACTTCGTGCTGTTCACCAACTACCAGTTCTACATCGACGAATTCATCCGCCTCGGGCACGCCGAAATGGCGCGGCCCGACAGCGGCTACTGCGTCTTCGTCGAGCCCGGCAACGTGGTCACGCGCCGCGCGGGCCTGCCCGCCGAGGCCGGCGACGAGCGCGGCGCCCCGCTGCCGCGTCTGCCGCAAATGCCCGCCTACCACCTCGTGCGCGCCGACGGCAGCGGCATCTCCATGGTCAACATCGGCGTGGGCCCGGCCAACGCCAAGACCATCACCGACCACATCGCCGTGCTGCGCCCGCACGCCTGGATGATGCTGGGCCACTGCGCGGGCCTGCGCAACAGCCAGCAGCTCGGCGACTACGTGCTCGCGCATGCCTACGTGCGCGAAGACCACGTGCTCGACGAAGACCTGCCGCTGTGGGTGCCGATCCCGGCGCTCGCCGAAATCCAGGTCGCGCTCGAACAGGCCGTGGCCGAGGTCACACAGGTGCACGGCGCCGACCTCAAACGCATCATGCGCACCGGCACCGTGGCCAGCACCGACAACCGCAACTGGGAGCTGCTGCCCGGCAACACCCCGCAGCGCCGCTTCAGCCAGAGCCGCGCCGTCGCGCTCGACATGGAAAGCGCCACCATCGCCGCGAACGGCTTTCGCTTCCGCGTGCCCTACGGCACGCTGCTGTGCGTGAGCGACAAGCCGCTGCATGGCGAAATCAAGCTGCCCGGCATGGCCAATCAGTTCTACCGCGAGCGCGTCGATCAGCACCTGCGCATTGGCATGTGCGCCATCGACATCCTGCGCCACGCCGGCGGGCAGCGCCTGCACAGCCGCAAGCTGCGCAGCTTTGCCGAGGTGGCGTTTCAGTGAGGGGGGCTGGTCGGTTGAGACGGGTGGCGCTGGGTGCTGCGCCCCACGTTGAGAAGGGTGAAAGGGGGGCCGTGGCAATCGTGGTTTCAGGACGCGCCCTGGCTGCCCGAGGTGGCAAAGCGCCAGCACCCCTTGCCGGCCTCCTTGGCAGCGTACATGGCACGGTCTGCGCTTTGCAGCAGTTCGGAAGCGGTGCGACCGTCCTGCGGGTAGCGCGCCAGGCCGATACTCGCGCCTACCCGCACCGTGGTGTGCCCTTGCCAGATCGCGATCGGGGCGCTGATCAGCTCGATGACCTTGGCGGCCAAAGTCTCGCAGGTATCTTGGTCGGGCATGCCGTCGAGCAGCACGACGAATTCGTCGCCGCCCAGGCGTGCCAGGATGTCGGCCTGGCGCAGGCCGGCGCGCAATTGGAGCACTACCGTTTGCAACACCTGGTCTCCGCATTCATGGCCAAACTGGTCGTTGACGGGCTTGAAGCCATCGAGGTCGATGAACATCAGGTCCACGGTCAGCCCGTGGCGTTGTGCACGCACCAGAGCCTGCTCGAGCAGTTGCATGAAAAAGCGCCGGTTGGGCAGCCCGGTCAGGCTGTCGTGCTGGGACAGGTGCTCGAGGGTTTGCTGGTTTTCGCGCAGGGTCTGGAGTTGGTCGCCCACGCGGTACTGCATGTGGGCGAAGCTGCGTGCCAGTGTGCCGATTTCGTCGTGGCGATCGACCGGCAGGTCGGTGGCAACGTCGCCTTGGCCGAAGCCGTGTGCCGCGCGCTCGAGTTGTGCGAGCGGCCGGGTAAAGGTGCGCGCCAGCAGGAACGCGAACACCAGACTTCCCATGGCTACCGGCACGGCCAGGCCCAGCAGGGCACGGCGCAACTGTTCTGCGCGCGCCAATACCTCGCTCGCGGGCTGGGCCAGGCCGAGAATCAGCGTGCGTGATGGCGGCGCTGCATGGGGCGCGCCTTCTATGCGCGTGAATGCGGCTACCATGGGTTTGCTGGTGTCCAGGTTGAAGTCGAGCACTGCATGGTCGGTGGAGCCGCCCACTACGGCCGCGAGGGCCGGCATGCTTGTCTGGATGAGGTGGCGCTCGCCACGGTCGAAGCCGAAGGTGAGTGTCGCATTGGGATGCAGCAGGATGTCCCCTTCTCCATTGGCCAAAAACAGCTGGTACGGCTTGGGCAGGTCCTGCGCCAGCAGAGCGAAGGTATTGCGCAAGTCCACATTGATCACCACCACGCCCAGGGCTTTGCCATTGGGTGCGTTCGGTGCGTACACGGGCATGGAAAATATCGCGGTGGGCTGCTCCAGGCCATCGTGTGCGCCGTCTTCGTGGTTGATGGCGATCTCTGAACTGAACATCTCTTGCGCGGGCAGCGCGAGCGCCTCGGACACGTAGGGGAAATGGGCCTTTTCCTGCAAGGCATCCCCGTCGATGCGCAGCAGCTGGCCTTGATGGCGGTCTATGCGCACGCGCTCCAGGCCGTAGTCGGCGGCGCTGATGAGCCGCATCTGGAAGTACGCCGGCTGGCTGCGCATGCTGACGTCGAACCATTGTGCGAGCCTGTCGGCGGCATCGGCCTCGCTGTCTTTCAAGACTCGCACTGTCAAAGGGTGTTCGGCCACGATGCGCAGATCGCGCGCCACATTGGCCTGCATGACCGCCACGCGCCGTGCCAGCACCTGCGTGGAGGTGAGCAGCGCTTCCTGGGCACCCTCGACCAGCAATGTGCGGCTGACGCGCTCGGCCAGTACGGCCATCAGCAAAGCCGCCGCCAGTCCGATGCCCGCCAGCAGCAGGGCGAGCTTGTGGGCCATGCGCAGCTTCATGGCAGCAGCACCCGGGAAACGCGGTCACCCGCGACGATACGGCGCCAGAGCCGGTTGCGCCGTGCGGTGTCCTCGGGGGGCTCTAGCCACCACAAGCCTTGCGTGCCGTCTGGCGTAGCCTTGGTGCGCACGTGCGAAAAGCCATGGCGTTGCTGCATCACCGTGGCGGCTGCGGTGCCCAGCATGTGGTCTATCCAGGCGGCGGCGAGCTGCGTGTTGCGCGCCTGGCGGCTGATGGCCCAGCAGTCCAGCCAGGCCAGCGCGCCTTCGCGCGGCAGGGCGTAACCCACATCTGCGCCCGCCGCGCGCAGCAACTGCAGCTGCTGCGTGCCGTAATTGGCAAACATCAGCGCCGCTTTCTGGCGCATGAACCACTCGACCGATTGTTCCGGCTGGGTGTAAAAACCCATGGCATTGCGGCGCAAGGCCACGAGTTGCTCCACGGCGGGAACCCAATCGGTTTCGCGCAGCCGAAACGGCGACGGCGCGCCAAGCACCTGCGCCGCGAGCGAGAAATTGTGCGTGCCGCTGTCGTAGGCCAGCACGCGCCCGCGCCAGCGCGGATCCCACAGCGCCCGGATGCTTTGGGGCGGCTGCGGCATCTGGCGCTGGTCGTGGATCAGGCCCATGTCAGAGAACACGTAGGGCACGCCGTACACCTGCACGCCTCGCACCAGCCCGCCAATGGCCGAAAGGTCGCGCAGGCGCGGTTGCCATTCGGGCTGCGAGCGCAGCGCCGCGTGCGGCACTGCCTGCACCAGGTCTGCCTGGATATAGCGCTGCAGCTCGGCCGTGTTGAGCGCCAGCACGTCGAAGTCGCCGCCCTGCCGCGCCTGCATGCGCTGCCACAAAACCTCGTCGGACGCCACGATATTCACCGCCACGCGGCAGCCATGGCGCCGCTCGAAGTCCTGCACCAGGTCATCGTCGGCGTAACCGGGCCAGGCAAGAATGCGCAGGTCTGCCACACGTCCCAACGCGGCCTTGGCGTGGCCGGGCAAAGCGGCGCCCAGCGCGGCAGCCGTCGCGCTGCTCAGCACGCAGCGGCGCGTGGGCCCGAATGCGAAGGGGGACATGGCAAAGGCGCGGGGAGGAAGTGCGCGATGATAACGGCATCACTTTACACGCCCGCACGCCCGCACGTCCGCACGTCCGCACGTCCGCACGCCCGCACGCACATGCACATGCACATGCACATGCACATGCACATGCACATGCACGCCAAGCGGTGCGGCCTTGTCCGATGCGCCTTGCGGCCTGCGTCTGGGCGATTACGGATCGCAGCGCTGGTAAGGATCGGCCAGGCCCAGGCCGCGCAGGACTTCGGACTCGCGCGCTTCCATGGCCTGCGCGTCGGCCTCGCTGGTTTCGTGGTCCCAGCCCTGAGCGTGCAGCGTGCCGTGCACGATCAGGTGCGCGTAGTGCTCGGCGAGCGGCTTGTGCTGGGCGCGCGCCTCGCTCTCGACCACCGGCGCGCACAGCACCAGGTCGGCCAGCACCACGGGCTCCTGCGCGTAGTCGAAGGTGAGCACGTTGGTCGCGTAGTCCTTGTGGCGGTAGTCGCGGTTCAGCGCGCGGCCTTCATCGCTGCCGACGATGCGCACGGTGATCTCGGCGTCGCGCGCGAGCGCATGGCGGATCCAGCGTTGCACGCGGTGGCGCGGTAGCGCGGCGCGGTGCGCGGCCACGCCGTCGAAGCGCGCGAACTGCAGGGACAGGGTCAGCTTTTTCATGGTCAAAATGGCATCTAGAGCACGTAGAACCTGCGCTAGTAGCTATCAAAATAGGAATAATCAGAGCCGCTCAGCACGGCCTTATATACGGCCTTATATTCAGTTCAGGGCGCTGCGGACGCACCGCGGCCGCGCGGGGCGTTGTAGGCATCGACGATGCGCGCGACCAGCGGGTGGCGCACCACGTCGGCGCTCGTGAAGTGCGTGAACGCGATGCCCTGCACGCGCTTGAGCACGTGTTCGGCGTCTATCAGGCCGCTGGGCGCGCCCTTGGGCAGGTCGCTCTGGCTCACGTCGCCGGTCACCACGGCCTTGGCGCCGAAGCCCAGGCGCGTGAGGAACATCTTCATCTGCTCGGGCGTGGTGTTTTGCGCCTCGTCGAGGATCACGAAGGCGTTGTTGAGCGTGCGCCCGCGCATGAAGGCCAGCGGCGCGATCTCGAGCGCGTTGCGCTCGAACGCCTTTTGCACCTTGTCGAAGCCCATGAGCTCGTAGAGCGCGTCGTACAGCGGGCGCAGGTACGGATCGACCTTTTGCGTCAGGTCGCCGGGCAAAAAGCCCAGGCGCTCGCCCGCCTCCACGGCCGGGCGCGTGAGCACGATGCGCTGCACCGCGCTGCGCTCGAGCGCATCGACCGCGCAGGCCACGGCCAGATAGGTCTTGCCCGTACCGGCCGGGCCTATGCCGAAGGTGATGTCGTGCTGCGCGATGTTGTCGAGGTACAGGCCCTGGCGCGGCGTGCGTGCGCGCAGGTCGGCGCGGCGCGTGCTGAGCACGATGGCGTCCGGCGGCGGCTCGATCAGGCTGCTGTCGCCCGCGAGCATGAGCTGCAGCAGGTCTTCGCCCAGCGGGAGCTCGGCCTGCTCGTACAGCGCCTGCAAAAGCTCCATGGCCTGCGTGGCCTGGGCCTTGGGGCCATCGACCTTGAACTGCTCGTGGCGGTGCGCTATGCGCACCTGCAGCGCCGCTTCGATGGTGCGCAGGTGCGCGTCGGCCGGCCCGCACAGGTGCGTGAGCCGGGTGTTGTTGTGGGGGGTGAAGGTGTGGCGCAGGATCACGCGGATAATTTGGGACGCATTCCCGGCCATTGCAAGGCTTGTTCGCAGCCTTTGGGACGCCAGGATCAGGATGAAAAACGGTGGCGGCATACCGTGCACCGCCAACGGCAAAGGATCGCAATGATAGGCAAATTGACCGGCACCTTGCTCGAAAAGAACCCGCCCGAGGTGCTGCTGGACTGCCAGGGCGTGGGCTACGAGGTTCTCGTGCCCATGAGCACCTTCTACCACCTGCCCGGTGTGGGCGAGCGCGTGAGCCTGCTCACGCAGTTCATCGTGCGCGAGGACGCACAGCTGCTCTACGGCTTTGCCACGGCGACGGAGCGTGCGGCCTTTCGCGAGCTCATCAAGGTCGCGGGCGTGGGCCCGCGCACGGCGCTGTCGGTGCTCAGCGGCCTGAGCGTGGCCGAGCTCGCGCAGGCGATTGCGCAGCAGGAGCCGGGCCGGCTCGTCAAGGTGCCCGGCATAGGCAAGAAAACCGCCGAGCGCCTGCTGCTCGAACTCAAGGGCAAGCTCGCGCCCGATCTGGGCCTGGCGCCCGCGCAGGCGCGCAGCGACGCGCACACCGACATCCTGCAGGCGCTGCTCGCGCTCGGCTACAACGACAAAGAGGCCAGCGCCGCGCTCAAGGCCCTGCCGCCCGAGGTGGGCGTGAGCGAGGGCATCAAGCTCGCGCTCAAGACGCTGGCGTGAGGGCCATTCGTGACGCCTTGCGTCATCGCCCCGCAGTACGATTGCCTGCCACTTGCACCCACCCCTTTGGAAGAGGCCCCGCATGTCCAGTGTGCTTTGCTCGGTGAAAGCCGGTGTTTCCCGCCCCACCCATGGTGCCAGGCAGAGGGGTGTCAGGGGGTGGAGGGCCGCGGGCAGCATCGCGCTCGCAACGCTCGTCGCGGCCTGCGGGGGCGGGGGTTCGGATGGCGTCCCCGGCGCCACCACCAGCGTAGATGCCGCCTGCAAGGCCGCGGCAGTGGCGCCGCTGCGTGTGGAGCCTTATCGCCCCACCGTCGTCCAGGCCAAGGCAGGCAGCGCCGCCGCACGCCCGCGCATGCCGGCCGGTGCGGCGCTGCGCACGGTGCGGCTGGAGGCGCTTGGCGCGGGCGTGCAGGGCGAACAGGGCGAGCCACAGGCCCCGCCCGGCGTGCAGACCATAGGCCCGGCGCGCAGCCTGCCGCAAAGCGCGAGCCCAGCGGCGACGGCGGCGCTACTCACCTGGCAGACGCTCGCCGATGGCAGCCAGGTCGCGGCGCTGCGCTTTCAGTCCGTGGGGGCGCAGGGCCTGCGCCTGGGTATCGTGGTGGAGCAAATGCCTGCCGTGGCCCAGCTGCGGTTTTATGCGCCCGATGGGGCTGCGTTGCACAGTGTAACGGGCCGCGAAGTCCTCGCCACCATCGCGCGCAACCAGCAGGCGGGCGACGCCAGTGCCGCCGCGCGCACCTACTGGAGCCCCGACGTCGGCGGCGACACGGTGGTGCTCGAAGTCGAACTGCCCGTGGGCACCGACCCGGCTGCGCTGCGCATCGCGGTGCCGCAGCTGTCGCACTTTCGCGTCGCGCCGCAAGCGCTGGGCGACACTTCCTCGGTCTCGGCATCATCGACGGCCGCAGCGACCGGCGCGCCAGCGCTCGTGCCCAAGGCCGGCACGGCCGACTTTTGCGAGGTCAATACCGCCTGCAACGCCGACTACGCCAATGAGAGCAACGCGGTGGCGCGCATGCTGTTCATCGATCAAGGCACGAGTTACCTTTGCACGGGCACGCTGCTCAACGACACGGCTTCGAGCGGCACGCCGTACTTCCTCAGCGCGCAGCACTGCATCCCGTCGCAGACCGTGGCTTCGACGCTCACCACTTACTGGTTTTACCGCGCCGCGGCCTGCAACGGCGCCCGTCTCGACGCGCGCGCAAGCACGCTCACGGGCGGGGCCACGCTGCTTGTCACCGATGGCGCAACCGACACGGCCCTGCTGCGCCTCAACGACGCTCCGCCAAGCGGCGCCGTCTTTGCAGGCTGGGACGCGTACACGCCCCTGCTCGGCCAAGCCGCGGCACTGCTGCACCACCCGAATGGTGATTGGCAAAAACTCAGCCTGGGCAGCCTGCAACAGTTCAGCAGTTGCTCACTCTCGGCCGATGGCGGCAGCTTCAGTTGCAGTGGTGCGGCGTCGGCCAGCGGCAACTACCTCGGTGTGCAGTGGAGCAGCGGCGCCACGGCGCCCGGCAGCAGTGGCGGCGGCCTGTTTGCGGGCCCAAACGGCGCGCGCTATCTCGTGGCGCACCTCACGGCGGGCAGCGCGAGCTGCACGGTCAGCGGTGGCACAGACTTTTTCGGGCGCTTCGACCTCGCTTTCGCGGCAGGGCTCAAGCAGTGGCTAGCGCCCGCGAGCAGCGCCTGCGTCAGCGGCGCGAAGCTGCCTTGAGCGGCTAGGTGTCGCGTCCCGTGGCATGCTTGCGCCCATGAGCATCCACACCGACGATTTCAGTTCTGCACCATCCCCTGCCGCCACGCGGCGCGTGGTTTCGGCGGCGCCGGCCTCGCCGCAGGAAGAGGCGCTCGAGCGCGCGCTGCGGCCCAAGCTGCTGCAGGAATACGTGGGCCAGGCCAAGGCGCGCGAGCAGCTCGAGATTTTCATCGGCGCGGCGCGCCAGCGCGGCGAGGCGCTCGACCACGTGCTGCTGTTCGGCCCGCCGGGGCTGGGCAAGACCACGCTCTCGCACATCATCGCGGCCGAGCTCGGCGTTCAGCTTCGCCAGACCAGCGGCCCCGTGCTCGAAAAGCCCAAAGACCTCGCGGCGCTGCTCACCAACCTCGAGAAGAACGACGTGCTCTTCATCGACGAGATCCACCGCCTTTCGCCCGTGGTCGAAGAAATCCTCTACCCCGCGCTCGAGGACTACCAGATCGACATCATGATCGGCGAGGGCCCCGCGGCGCGCTCGATCAAGCTCGACCTGCAGCCCTTCACGCTGGTGGGCGCCACGACGCGCGCGGGCATGCTCACGAACCCGCTGCGCGACCGCTTCGGCATCGTCGCGCGGCTCGAGTTTTATACGCCCGAGGAGCTTGCGCTGATCGTGCAGCGCAGCGCGGGCCTGCTGCGCGTGCCCCTGGACGAAGCCGGCGGCCTGGAGATCGCGCGGCGCTCGCGCGGCACGCCGCGCATCGCCAACCGCTTGCTGCGGCGCGTGCGCGACTACGCAGAGGTCAAGGGCGACGGCCGCATCAGCGTCGAGATCGCGAACCGCGCGCTGGCCATGCTCGACGTCGATCCGCTGGGCTTCGACGTGATGGACCGCAAGCTGCTCGAAGCCGTGATCCACCGCTTCGACGGCGGCCCCGTGGGCCTGGACAACATCGCCGCGAGCATAGGCGAGGAGCCCGGCACGATCGAGGACGTGATCGAGCCCTACCTGATCCAGCAAGGCTACCTGCAGCGCACGCCGCGCGGGCGCATCGCGACGCTCGCGGCGTACCGGCACCTGGGCGTGGCGCCGCCGCAGGCGGCGGGTGGGTTGTTTTCGGGGCCGCTGTGACGGCTTGCAGAGTGTCGTTTCCGACAGGCTCCTGGTGTCCGCCATGGCTGCCTGGGTTGTGCGCGGGCGTCGCAAAAATGGAACGCGCCGTCACCACCTGTTGCACTATCATGAAGCTACCACTCCACTCGCGCATTGCCCATGCAGCAAACGAATACCGCGCAACCGTCGGACAACGGCGCCTCATATGGGCGGAATTTTTACCAGGCAGTCTATAGGGTGCGCGTGCTCGGCTTGGGCTTGGGCGGCTTGGCGGTCGGTGCCGTTTTATGGGAAATCCGGGCGCCCCCCATAGTTTGGGCCTTGCTGTTTTTTGTCTGCTGCCTGTGGCCGCACTTGGCCTGCCTGCTGAGCAAGTTCAGCAGCAATCGCCACCGCGCCGAGCTTTTCAGCATGGTGTTCGACACCTTTTTCATCGGGCTTGCGCTGCCGCTGATGCATTTCAACCTGCTGCCCAGCGTACTCATCGTCACTCTGCACCTGATGGACCGCATTGCTTCGGGTGTCCGTGGCCTGCGGCTGGCCACATTGCTGGCCTTGTGTGCGGGAGTCCTGGGCGGCGGCTGGTTGGGTGGCTACCACTGGGCGCCCGAAAGTTCGATGCGCGTGATGCTGGCGTGCCTGCCTCTGCTGATCGTGCACACCCTCTTGCTGAGCCTCACGAGCCGTCGGCTGATTGAAAAGATGTCTCACCAGAACGAGAAACTCACCGGATTGTTGCGTGTCGATGCCCTCACGGGGCTGTACGGTCGTTCCTTCTGGCAGGCACAGGCCGCAGTCTCGCTGCGCAAGTTTTTCCAAGGTGGCACGCCTGCCTGCATGCTGATGCTGGACATAGACCATTTCAAGCAGATCAACGACCAATATGGCCACAGCGTAGGAGACACGGTGTTGCGCGGACTGGCCCATGTCATCCGCGGCAACATACGCGCCACGGACTGCGCGGCGCGCTTTGGCGGTGATGAATTCATCATCCTTTTGCCCGACACGTGTCTGGAAGATGCCATGGCCATGGCAGAGCGCATCCGCAAACAGGTTGCTGCGCTGCGTCTGCGCGAGGTGCCTGACTTGCACTTGACCTGCAGTGTCGGTGTGGCCTGCCTCGAAAACCACCATGGCGACCTGGCCGAGTGGATGAACGAAGCCGACACTGCGCTGTACCAAGTCAAAAAAGCCGGCCGCGACGGTGTGGCCAGTGCACACGCGCCGCTGGCGAAGGCATACGCAGCCGAGTAACAGAAAACCCCCTTGCGCTCGGGATGCACGCCGAAGTGCACTCGTAGCATTGCGCAGCGCAGGCCAGGGGGATTTCAGCCCGCGTTTTCGTCGCGCGTTGCGCCTTCGAGGTGCTGTGTGTCGGCCCAGCCCACGAGCGTGAGGCCCTGCGGCGTCCAGAGTAGGCGGTTGATCGCGGCGTTGCCGAGCTGCCAGGTGCGCGGGGCCTGCAAGTCTTGTCCCGTGGCGGCGCGGTAGAGCACGTCGAGCGTGCCGCCGTGTGCGACCAGCGCGATCAGCTCGCCCGCGTGGCGCGCGGCCAGACGCTGCACGGCTTCGGTCACGCGCGCGCGCAGTGTGTGCAGCGACTCGCCACCCACGGGCGCGTAGTGCGGGTCGCGCTCGCGCCAGCGGCGCGCCTGCTCGGGCCAGGCGGCTTCGACTTCGGCAAAGGTGCGGCCTTCGAAGCTGCCAAAGCCGCGCTCGCGCAGCGCAGGCTCGGGCACGAGCGGCGCGCCCGTCGCTTGGGCCACGGCCTGCGCGGTGCGGTAGGCGCGCTGCAGGTCGCTCGCGTAGATGGCGCGCACGGGCTCGCCGGCCAGCGCCTGCGCCAGCCGCTGCGCCTGCCACAGGCCGGTGGCGTTGAGCGCGATGTCCTGGTGGCCCTGGATGCGCGCCTCGGCGTTCCAGGTGGTTTCGCCGTGGCGGATGGCGAGGATGCGGGTGGCTTGCATGGAAAGGTTGGAGCGATGTTCAGCGCGGAATCTCGACGTTGACGCGGCGCGGGCCTGCAGGCGGGGTCGGAAAGCCCTGCAGCGCGGCGTCGAACATCGCGGCGAAGACGGGCAGGTCGTCGCTCCACACGCCATCGTGCTGGGCGTGGGTTTCATAGACCACGCGGCCGCTCGCGATGTCGCGCAGGATCAGGCCGACCTCGCGCCGGTATTCGGTGGGCGGCGGAAAGCGCATCGAAATGCCGCCGTAAAAACCGCTGCCCCAGCCACCCCAGCCGCCCCAGCCACCCCAGAACGGGTCGTACCAGTAATAGTCGGGCGCGAGCAGGCGGTCGGTGCGCGCATAGACCTGGGCGCTGAAATAGGGCGCGCGCGGGTCTTCGACGAGGCCGACCTTGGCGAGCGCCTGGCGCGCGACGGCTTCGATCTTTTCCTGCTGGCTGCTGTAGGCCTGCTGCGAAGGCAAGCGCTCGAAGCGGTAGGTGGTGGGCACCGGCAGCGCCTGCAGCTGCGAGAAGGCCTGCACGTCCGCATCGACGAGGCGCGTGCCCGCACAGCCGGCGAGCAGCAAACCCATGAGACTGAGGTACAACAAAGCAAAAAAGCGTAGCGGGCGCATGGAAACTCCTCGTCGCGGCATGGGGTTGCCAGATGTGTGCCGGCCCTGGTGGGTTCAAGCCGTGGCCATCAACCGAGCTGCACCACCTGCACGCCGGGCAGGCCGGAAGGGCCGGGCATGGTGGGCAGTTCCTCGGCGTCGAAGGCCTTGTCGCCTTCGGCGTCGGCCACGCCGGTGGCGCGCACGTTTTGAAAGTCGAACAATGCGCCGTCGAGCAGGTGCGAGGGTACGACATGCTGCAGCGAACGGAACATGCTCTCGAGCCGGCCGGGGAATTTTTTGTCCCATTCGCGCAGCATGTCGCCGATCTGCTTGCGCTGCAGGTTCTCCTGGCTGCCGCAGAGGTTGCACGGGATGATGGGGAATGCGCGGTACACGGCCCAGCGCGCCGTGTCCTTTTCGGGCACGTAGGCGAGCGGGCGGATGACCACGTGCTCGCCGTCGTCGCTCGCGAGCTTCGGCGGCATGGCCTTCATGCGGCCGCCGAAGAACATGTTGAGCAGCAGCGTCTGCAGGATGTCGTCGCGGTGGTGGCCGAGCGCGATCTTGGTCGCGCCCAGCTCGTTCGCGACGCGGTACAGGATGCCGCGGCGCAGGCGGCTGCACAGGCTGCAGGTGGTTTTACCCGGCGGCACGAGCTTTTGCACGATGCTGTAGGTGTCTTCGGTTTCGATGTGAAAGGGCACGCCGGTGCTGCGCAGGTATTCGGGCAGCACGTGCGCGGGAAAGCCCGGCTGCTTCTGGTCGAGGTTGACCGCGACGAGCTCGAAGCGCACGGGGGCGCGCGCCTGCAGCTTGCGCAGGATGTCGAGCAGCGTGTAGCTGTCCTTGCCGCCCGAGAGGCAGACCATGACCTTGTCGCCTTCTTCGATCATGCGATAGTCGCTGATCGCGCGGCCGACTTCGCGGCACAGGCGCTTTTCGAGCTTGCGCGCCTCGCGCTCGATCTTCAGGCGCGGCGCGGCGTGCGCGGTGCTGCCCGCGGCGTCTTGGGCCGCGGCATCGCTGGCGGTGGAGGTGCCGTTGGGGGCGTCGGCGAGGATGTCCTCCACGATCTCGCCCCAGGCGCTGGTGTGTGCTGTGTGCATGGGTTTACCACTGTCCGGTTTCGACGCGAATGGCCACTTCGCAGTCGGCAAAAATTTCGAGTTTGGCGATTTTCACGCGCACGCCGAGCACGCCGGGCAACTGCAGCAGCCGCCGCGCGAGCTTGCCTATCAGGCTCTCGAGCAGGTTCACGTGCTCGGCGGTGCACTCGTCGATGATGATCTGGCGCACGCGCCGGTAGTCGAGCACGTTGTGGATATGGTCGTCGCGCGGCGCGAGCGGCTGCAGGCCCAGGTGCAGCTCGGCATCGACCTGGATGGGCTGCGGCGCGTTCTTCTCGTGCGCGAGGATGCCCAGATTGGCGTTGAAGCGCAAGCCCGTGAGGCTGAGGACTTGGGTGCCGGCCACTGTCATGCCACATCCCGTTTGACGCGCAGCACCTCCACGCCCACAGCTTCGGTGTCTGGATAGACATCGGGCTTGCAGGTGGACAGCCGAACGGCCTGGACCTGCGGGTGATCGATCAGTTCGGCCGCAATGTCATCGCACAGCGTTTCCTGCAATTCGATGTGGCCCTTTTGCACGCGTCGGGCGATGACCTGGCGCACGAAGTCGTAGTTCACGACTTCCGCCAAGCGATCCGCGCGGGGTGTCGAGTGCGCATAAGGCACGAACAGTTCCACGTTGAAAATCACCCGTTGGCTTTGGTTTTTTTCGAAGTCATGGGCACCAATGCGCACGTCGACGACATGGTTGGTCAGAAAAATGCGGCGGCAATGCAAGGCGAGTTGCGCCAAGGGATCAGGCATTGGTATTCCCTTTCAGCAGGTCTTCGACGATGAACATCACATCGCGCGGCAGCGGAATCAGGTGCTGCCCATTGTCCACGGCGACCGTGGCGCCAGTGATGCAGGGGTTTTCCGCCAGGAACAGGCAGGTGGCTGCGACTTGCCGAGGGTCCGTAGGCTGGCGCAGGAGGTTGATGCGACTTGCGACGTCGAAATTGTCCTGTGTTTGCGGGCCGCTGAGGTACATCAGGCCCGGAGCGACGCCGCACACCCGTATCGCAGGCGCCAAAGCCTGCGCCTGGAGTGCGACGACGCGCTCGAGGGCGAGTTTGGAGAGGGTGTAGGAAAAATAGTCCGGGTTCAGGTTGAATACCTTTTGATCCAGCACGTGGATGATGCTGCGCTCGCCGTTCGACGGTGATGGATACGGCTGCCGGGCCATGAGGCTGGACAACGATAAGGGCGCGAGCAGGTTCACCTCGAGTTGCTGGCGCGTCGTCGCGACGTTCAGTCGCTCTGCGCTGTCGGGTTCAAAAGTGGAGGCGTTATTGACGATGCAGCGCAGTGCGCCCGTTTGTGTTTCTATCTGCTGCACCATTTGCTGGCGCTGGGTTTCATCCGCCAGATCGGCTTGAATGGGGTGCGCCTGCGCGCCGGCCGCACGAAGCTCGGCGCACAGGTGCTGGGCCGATTCCTCGGAGTGCTGAAAATGGCACCAAACCTCCCAGCCGGCGTGCGCGAACTGACGGCAAAGAAGGGCGCCGAGGCGTTGAGCACCTCCGGTGACGAGGACGCTTTTATTTGCCATCGGCCACCTCGGCATCCAGCAAACCGCGAATGAAGAAAGCGAAGTCCTGAACGAAATAAAGCCGTTCGGCCGGGTTCAGCAAAAAATCGTCACCCAGCGCCTTGATGAAAACGATGCCGACATAGCCAGGCTTTTCCCCGCGCAGCGGCTCACTGTTGCGGAAATAGCCCTCCTTTTCTGCGCCGAAGAAACACGACTTGTAGCGCGCAATCCATTCAGCGAAACCGTCGGCTTGATGGGTGGTTTGGGGTAACCAGACGACGAAATTGACCTTTTTGACATTCAATTCCAGTTTGAAGTCCAGTTTGCGCTCTACCTGCATATTCGGGGCAAGATGCGCGTCGGCAACTTGCAGTGTGTAGTCGGCAATGCAACCCCGAATTTTTGCCGTGACGCGCGCCTGTGTGTAGCGGCCACCCATGCCATTGGCCGACAAATTTTCCAATAGAGCCGCAGGTACTTCAGCGTGAAGTACGTGTTCCGTGAGTGCTTTGAGTTTTTGCGCACCACCATCGCCAAAGACCAGCGCAACCACGATCAGCCCCACCGGGATGCCGACCGTCAGCATCGTGACGGCCGAGGCGATGGAGTCTTTGTCCCGCTGGTAGAGCCCAGCGCCCAGCAGACCCAAGGCACTGAGCAAAACCGACAACATAATCACAGCCAGCCCCAGCCTGGCCCAGGCGGGCAACGCCAACATTTTGAGCCAGCGGATCAAGTCGCTGGACGTTTTGAGTGACTCGTCCGTCATCTGTATGCCTCATATTCCGACCGAGGGGGCCCCGAGCGAACTGGGGCAAATTATCGTCCAGGCCATCACCGCCGCCGGCGGCTGGCTGCCGTTCGACCGCTTCATGGCGCTGGCGCTGTACGCGCCGGGGTTGGGCTATTACGCGGGTGCGGCGCCCAAGTTTGGCTTGTTGCCGGATTCGGGCAGCGACTTCGTCACGGCGCCCGAGCTCTCGCCCGCGTTCGGGCAGACCTTGGCCGTGCAGGTGGCCGAGGCGCTCGACCAGACGGGCACGCAGCAGCTGTGGGAGTTCGGCGCGGGCTCGGGCGCGCTGGCCTTGCAGCTGCTCGACGCGCTGGACGCGCTGGACGCGCTGGGCGTGCGCGTGCAGCGCTACCACATCGTCGAGCTTTCGGCCAGCCTGCGTGCGCGCCAGCAGACCTTGCTCGCGCGCCATGCGCACAAGCTGCAGTGGCACGACACGCTGCCCGAGCGCTTCGAGGGTGTGGTGCTGGGCAACGAGGTGCTCGACGCCATGCCCGTCAAGCTGCTGCAGCGCACGGGCGGCGTGTGGCACGAGCGCGGCGTGGGCTGGGACGTTGCGGCGGCGCGCTTCGTCTGGCGCGATCGGCCCACCGACTTGCGTCCGCCGCTAGAGATTGCCGGCACACACGATTACTTGACCGAAATCCACCCCCAGGCCGAAGCCTTCGTGCGCACGCTGGGCGAGCGGCTTGCGCGCGGCGCGGTGTTGTTGCTCGACTACGGCTTTGGCGAGAGCGAGTATTACCACCCGCAGCGCCACATGGGTACGCTGGTGTGCCACTGCGCGCACCAGGTCGATGCCGACCCGCTGGCCGACGTGGGCGCCAAGGACATCACGGCGCACGTGAACTTCACCGGCATCGCGCTCGCGGCGCAGGAGGCGGGCTTTGCGGTGCTGGGCTACACCACGCAGGCGCATTTTTTGATCAATTGCGGTTTGGTATCAAAAATGGAGCTGCTTACGCAGGCAGGACGGGCGCAAGCGGCCAAATTGATCATGGAACATGAAATGGGCGAGTTGTTCAAGGTACTGGTGCTGGTCAAGGGCGCGCCCTGGAATGTGCTTGGCTTTGCGCACGGCGACCGCACGCACAGGTTGTAGGTTGGGCCGTTCGAGCCGTTTCCCCACACTGGTGCGCGCGGCTACACTCGAATGCCGTACTACTTTCTTCTCATATTCGATCCACTAGATTCAGGGAGCACCACCATGCCACTCGTTTCCATGCGCGAACTGCTGGACCACGCCGCCGAAAACGGCTACGGCATTCCAGCCTTCAACGTCAATAACCTCGAGCAGGTGCAGGCCGTGATGGCCGCGGCCGACGAGGTGGGCGCGCCCGTGATCCTGCAAGCCAGCGCCGGCGCGCGCAAATATGCGGGCGAGAGCTTCATCAAGCACTTGATCCAGGCCGCCGCCGAGGCGTATCCGCACATCCCGCTCGTGATGCACCAGGATCACGGCACCAGCCCGGCCGTGTGCGAGGGCGCGATCAAGCTCGGCTTCGGCTCGGTGATGATGGACGGCTCGCTGCTCGAAGACGGCAAGACGCCTGCGCCGTTCGATTACAACGTCAAGGTCACGCGCCAGGTCGTCGAAATGGCGCACAAGGTGGGCGTGACCGTCGAAGGCGAGCTCGGCTGCCTGGGCTCGCTCGAAACCGGCGAGGCCGGCGAGGAAGACGGCATCGGCGCCGCAGGTAAGCTGGACCACAGCCAGATGCTGACCGACCCCGAGGAGGCCGCGGAGTTCGTCAAGGCCACGCAGCTCGACGCGCTCGCCATTGCCATAGGCACCAGCCACGGCGCGTACAAATTCACGCGCAAGCCCACGGGCGACATTCTGGCCATAGGCCGCGTGAAGGAAATCAATGCACGCATTCCGAACACGCACCTGGTGATGCACGGCTCGAGCAGCGTGCCGCAGGACTTGCTCGCCATCATCAACCAGTACGGCGGCAAGATGAAAGAGACTTACGGCGTGCCGATCGAAGAAATCCAGCAGGCCATCAAGTACGGGGTGCGCAAGATCAACATCGACACCGACATCCGCCTGGCCATGACCGGCGCGGTGCGCAAATTTCTGCACGAAAACCCTGACAAGTTCGACATGCGCGAATGGATGAAGCCCGCACGCGAGGCCGCCAAGGCGATTTGCAAGCAGCGCTACCTCGAATTCGGCTGCGAAGGCCAGGGCGCCAAGGTCAAGGGTCTGCCGCTTTCCGTGATGGCCGAGCGCTACGCGCGCGGCGAGCTCGCGCAGGTCGTGCGCTGAGCCTGGCGGTACAGGGCGCGCGACAGCCCCCTAGGAGCCGGTTGGGTTTGCGCTCAGCCGGCGCTGTTTTTTGTGCTATGCCCCCTTGGGCGCTCACGCATGCGCCGAGCGCCGCCCCTGTGCGGCGGTGGATGCAGCCTGCGGCGCGCGGCGGTAACGCGCGAGGCCCAGATCGTCGCTGCGGATGTCGGGCCGGCGGCCGAGCGCAAGGTCGGCGAGCAGCTTGCCCGAGCCGGCGGCCATGGTCCAGCCCAGCGTGCCGTGGCCGGTGTTGAGCAGCAGGTTGTCCCAGCCCGGCGCCCGGCCCAGGATGGGCGTGCCGTCGGGTGTCATGGGGCGCAGGCCCGCCCAGAAGCTCGCGGCAGGCAGGTCGGCAGCGCCCGCGAGCAGGCTTTGCGTGACCATTTCGAGCGTGGCGCGCCGGCGCGGGTGCAGGCTGAGGTCGTGGCCGGCGAGTTCGGCCATGCCACCCACGCGGATGCGCGTGCCCAGGCGCGTGATGGCGATCTTGTAGCTTTCGTCGAGCACCGTGGAGCGCGGCGCGCGCTCGGCGTCGAGGATGGGCGCCGTGAGCGAATAGCCCTTGACCGGATAGACCGGCAAGTCCAACCCCAGCGCCTGCAGCAACTCGCGCGAGGCGCAGCCCAGCGCCACGACGACCTGGTCGGCGTGCAGGCTGCGCACTTCGCCCTGCGCGCCCGTTTGCACTTCGACGCCCGTGGCGCGCGTGCCTTCACCGTGCAGGCGCCGCACCGTGGTGTCGAACAAAAACTCGGCGCCTAACCCGTGCGCGATGTCGGCCAAGCGCGTGCTGAAAAGATGGCAGTCGCCGGTTTCGTCGCCCGGCAGGTGCAGGCCGCCGGTGAGGCCGCGCGCATGTGCGAGCGCAGGCTCGATCTGCGGTAGCTCGTCGGCACGGAGTAGCCGATAGGGCACGTGGCAGGCTTCGAGCACGGCGATGTCGCGCTGCGCGGCCTGCAACTGCTTCGCGGTGCGAAACACCTGCAGCGTGCCCAGCGTGCGCTGGTCGTAGGCGATGCCCGTGTCGGCGCGCAGCTGGCGCAGGCAGTCGCGGCTGTATTCGGCCACGCGCATCATGCGCTCCTTGTTGACGGCATAGCGCGCGCTGGTGCAGTTGCGCAGCATCATCGCCATCCAGCGCAGCTGGAACAGCGAGCCGTCGGGACGAAAGCGAAACGGCGCGTGGCGCTGCAGCATCCATTGGAGGGCCTTGAGAGGGATGCCCGGCGCGGCCCAGGGTGTGGAATAGCCGGGTGAAATCTGTCCCGCGTTGGCAAAGCTGGTTTCGAGCGCGGGGCCGCTTTGGCGCTCGATCAAAGTGACCGAGGCGCCGCCGCGCGCCAGGTAGTACGCGGTGGTGACGCCTATCACTCCGCCGCCGAGGACGATGACTTTCATGTTGACCTCCGGAAAGTCGTGGGGATGCACCCCATTGCAGTGGTGAAGCAACGATAGGAGGGAAAACGAGCGTTTTCATCCTAAATCCGGCAGTTGAGCGCGCCCGAGCGTGTCGTCATCGGGTGCACTGGCAAGGCGCAAACCGCAGCCATGGCGGGTGCCATGGCGAGGATTTGCAACGCGGCCAGCGTGCCCGAGGGCGGCGCGCTCGGGTGCGCAGCGCTCTGACCCAATGGGTGCGTCTCGCAGCGTGAAAAATCATCCAAAGAATCAAAGAGTTGCATACAAAATGCAGCGGTCAACTGCCGGATTTAGGTTCAGTCACACGACTTACGCAAATCGGGGTGAGGTAAGGCGTTCGCCCCATGGCAAAACACCTCGCTGCATCCTTGTTTGCGTAAGTCCAGAGTCATTTTCAGGGATTCGGAGTTGGGCATCATGTAAGCTCGTGTTTCGTCCATCCACGAACCAACGAACCACGCCCAGCAAAGGAGACAAGATGCGCATAGGTGTGCCTGCGGAAACCATGCCAGGGGAAACCAGGGTCGCGGCAACCCCCGAGACGGTGAGAAAACTTTGCGCCCAGGGGCACCAGCTCTGCGTGCAGGCCGGCGCCGGCCTCGCGGCGAGTGCGCCCGACGCAGCGTACCAGGCGGTGGGCGCCGAGATCGTCGATGCCGCCGCGGCCTTGGGCGCCGACGTGGTGCTCAAGGTGCGCGCGCCGAGCGTGGCCGAGCTGGCCTTGTTGCGCCCGGGCGCCGTGCTCGTGGGCATGCTCGATCCGTTCGACCGCGCGGGGCTCGAGCGCCTCGCGCTGGCGGGCGTCAGCGCTTTTGCGCTCGAGGCCGCGCCGCGCACCACGCGCGCGCAGAGCATGGACGTGCTCTCTAGCCAGGCGAACATCGCGGGCTACAAGGCCGTGCTGCTCGCGGCCAATGCCTACCAGCGCTTCTTTCCCATGCTCATGACGGCGGCGGGCACCGTGAAGGCCGCGCGCGTGCTCGTGCTCGGCGCGGGCGTGGCCGGCTTGCAGGCGT
>CAVPUD010000056.1:0-29879 GCA_963708545.1 uncultured beta proteobacterium
TTCATGTTTATGTCCTCTACTTCGTTCAGTTTTCCTGCTCTTGTTCGGCATGTTTGGCTTTTTCCTGCTGCCCGAGCTACCGCAAAACTACCCGCAGGTCATGCGAAGCGATGGCGCACGCTTCAACCGGCTGTTCCACGGCCTGCTCGAGCGCGGCGTGTATATCGCACCGGCGCTGTACGAAGCCGGCTTCGTGAGCGCGGCGCACAGCGAGGACGACATCGCGCAGACCATCGCCGTGGCCGATGCGGTGTTCGAGTCGCTTCGATAACGATAGCTATAAGCGCTTTATGGACGAGCACAAAGTGCCAAAAACGCCCTGAATCCACCGGCGCCTTCATGCGCCGGCCTACGCCGGCCCAGTGCAGCGGCTCAATGCCGACTCAATGCCGGCTCAATGCCGGAAATGCCGCACGCCCGTGAACACCATGGCCACGCCGCGCTCGTTCGCGGCGTCTATCACTTCCTGGTCGCGCATCGAGCCGCCGGGCTGGATCACGCAGCTCGCGCCCGCATCGACCACCACGTCGAGCCCGTCGCGGAACGGAAAGAACGCGTCGCTCGCGACCGCCGTGCCCTGCAGGCTCAGGCCCGCGGCCTGGGCCTTGATGCTGGCGATGCGCGCCGAATCGAGCCGGCTCATCTGCCCCGCGCCCACGCCCATGGTCATGCCGTCCTTGCAAAAGACGATGGCGTTGCTCTTGACGTACTTGGCCACGCTTCCAGGCGAACAACAGGTCTTGCAGTTGCGCGGGCGTGGGCTGCTTTTGCGTGACGACCTTGAGGTCGGCGAGCTGCAGCTCGTGGTTGTCCGCGGTCTGCAGCAGGATGCCGGAGCCCACGCGCTTGGAGTCGATGGCGTTGCGGCCCTGCTCCCACGCGGTGCTGCCACCCGGAGGCAGGGCGATCTGCAGCAGGCGCACGTTCACCTTGGGGCGGAATATCTCCAGCGCCTCGGGCGTGAATTCGGGCGCCATCAGCACCTCGACGAACTGCTTGACCACGGCCTCGGCCGCGGCCCTGTCCACCGTGCGGTTGAAGGCGATGATGCCGCCGAAGGCGCTCGTCGGGTCGGTCTGGAAGGCCTTGGTGTAGGCCTCGTGCGCGTCCTTGCCCACGGCCACGCCGCAGGGGTTGGCGTGCTTGACGATCACGCACGCGGGCTGCGCGAAGCTCTTGACGCACTCCCACGCGGCGTCGGCGTCGGCGATGTTGTTGTAGCTCAGCTCCTTGCCCTGCAGCTGCCGGCCCGTGACGATGGCGCCGGGCGCCGGGTACAGGTCGCGGTACCAGGCGGCCTGCTGGTGCGCGTTTTCGCCGTAGCGCAGGTCCTGGATTTTGACGAACTGGCTGTTGGCCTGGTCGGGGAACGGCTTGCGCGCGGGCACGTAGCCGTCAGACAGCTTGTCGGGCTCGAACTGCACGCTCGACAAATAGTCGCTGATCGCGCCGTCGTACTGGCTGATGCGGTTGAACGCCGCCACGGCGAGGGCAAAGCGCAAGTGGTCCGAGAGTCTGCCCTGCGCCTGTAGCTCGGCGAGCACGGCGGCGTACTGGTCGGCCGCGGTGACCACGCCCACGTCTTGCCAGTTCTTGGCGGCGCTGCGCACCATCGCGGGGCCGCCGATGTCTATGTTTTCGATCGCGTCGGCGAGCGTGCAGCCGGCCTTGGCTACCGTGGCCTCGAAGGGGTAGAGGTTAACCACGAGCAGGTCTATGGTGTCTATGCCGTGCTGTGCGAGCGCGGCCATGTGCGCGGGCAGGTCGCGGCGCGCGAGCAGGCCGCCGTGCACTTTGGGGTGCAGGGTCTTGACGCGGCCGTCGAGCATTTCGGGGAATTGCGTGACTTCGGCCACCTCGGTCACGGGCAGGCCTTGCTCGGCGAGCAGCTTGGCGGTGCCGCCGGTGGACAGCAGGCGCACACCCAGCGCGTGCAGCGCGCGGGCGAATTCGACGATGCCGGTTTTGTCGGAAACGGAGATCAGGGCGTTCATGGGCAGGTGCGGTTTTTGGAATGAAATCGGCCTCTAGTGCAGACGCATCAAGCGCAAGCAGCTATCATTAAAATAATCATCGGAGCAACTGATGCTCCATGAGTTTTTTGCGCAGCGTATTGCGGTTGAGCCCCAACCACTCGGCGGCGCGCGACTGGTTGTGGCCGGTGTGCTCCATGACCACTTCGAGCAGCGGTTTCTCGACCACGCGCATCAGCATGTCGTACATGCCGTGGGGCGTCTCGCCGTCCAGGTCACGCAAGTAGCTTTGCAGGTTTTCACGCACGCAATCGGCAATCGATGGTTTGTTCATGCCGCCAGTCCCTCTGAAATCGATGTGTTGGTATGGTTTTGGAAGGCATCGCCGGGCGCGGGCAGGCGATCCATGCGCACGGCCAGCGCGTCCAGATAGTCTGCCACGGCCCGCCACTGCGTGGCGCAGTCCTGCGCACTGTGGATGACCTGGCGCAAAGCCTCGCCGCCGGGCAGGGTGCGCGTGTACCAGACGATGTGCTTGCGCGCGCTGCGCACGCCGGTGTGCTCGCCGTAGAGCTGGTAGTGGTCTTGCAGGTGCGCGAGCAGCAGCGTGCGCAGCTCGGCCACGAGCGGCGGCGCCAGCTGCTCGCCCGTCGCCAGGTAGTGGTCGATCTCACGGAAGATCCAGGGCCGGCCCTGCGCGGCGCGGCCTATCATGAGTGCGTCGGCGCCGGTATGGGCGAGCACCGCGCGCGCTTTGGCGGGCGAATCGATATCGCCGTTGGCTACCACGGGGATGCGCACCGCCGCCTTCACCGCGGCGATGGTGTCGTACTCGGCCGCGCCGCTGTAGCCCTGCTCGCGCGTGCGGCCGTGCACGGTGAGCATTTGCACGCCGGCGCTTTCGGCTGCACGCGCCAGCGCCACCGCGTTGCGTTGCGCGGCCGACCAGCCGGTGCGCATCTTGAGCGTCACGGGCACGCCCAGCGGCACGCAGGCAGCCACCACGGCCTCGATGATCGCGAGCGCGAGCGGCTCGTCACGCATGAGCGCGCTGCCGGCCCATTTGTTGCACACCTTCTTGGCCGGGCAGCCCATGTTGATGTCGATGATCTGCGCGCCGCGCTCGATGTTGTAGCGCGCCGCGTCGGCCATCATGGCCGCGTCGGTGCCCGCGATCTGCACCGCAATCGGCCCCGGCTCGCCCCTGTGGTCGGCGCGGCGCGAGGTCTTGAGGCTGTCCCACAGCTCGCGGCGCGAAGTCACCATCTCGCTGACCGCGTAGCCCGCGCCGAAGTGGCGGCACAGCTGGCGAAATGGCCTGTCCGTCACCCCCGCCATGGGGGCGACGAACAGGCGGTTGGGAAGGCGGTAGGGGCCGATATGCATGGCAGCGCGCAATGGCAGTCGCAGTGACGCAGCAAAAAAAGAGGCGCGATTGTAGGAGCCTTTCGGACCACGACTTACGCAAATCGGGGTTAGGCAAAGCGTTCACCGCATGGCAAAACACCTCGCTGCATCCTTGTTTGCGTAAGTCCAGCGGACTTTAGACCCGTCGGCTACAGCTGCGCCGCCCAAAGTCCGAAAGGCTCCTACACTCGCGCCACCATGCAAGCCTGGCTGCAATACCTGCTCGAACTGCTCGCGCTGCCGCAATACGGCCTGAGCACGGTTTTCCTCGTCTCGTTCGTGTCGGCGACCTTGCTGCCCATGGGCTCGGAGCCTGCGGTGTTCGGGCTCGTCAAGCTCAATCCCGCGCTGTTCTGGCCCACCATCCTCGTGGCCACGGTGGGCAACACGCTGGGCGGCGCCTTGAACTGGTGGTTGGGCCTGGGCACGCACAAGGCAGTGGACAAGGTGCGCGGCAGTGCGACCGAACTGCGCGCGCTGGCCTGGCTGCGGCGCTTCGGCCCGCGCGCCTGCCTGCTGAGCTGGCTGCCCATCGTCGGCGATCCGCTGTGCGCCGTGGCCGGCTGGCTGCGGCTGCCGTTCTGGCCCTGCGTGGCGTACATGGCCGTGGGCAAGCTGCTGCGCTACCTGGTCATGACCGCGGTGCTGCTGCACCTGCTGCCGCAGCCGTTTCATTGGTAGCCGCGCCCGGCCCGGCCTCCGGCGGCAAGAGCTGCGCCAGCACGGCATCCCAGTCGATCGGCTGGGTCGTGTCCAAGTGCAGCGTGTGCGCCTCTTCGTGCGCCGACAGCGGCTGCGCCGTGGCCAGCTGCCGCTCCAGCACCGCGAGCGTGGCTTCGGACGCATCGCCGCCCGCCCGCTGGCGCTGGGTGATGCGCGCGCGCAGCACCTCGGGCGGCGCCTCGAAGGACAAAATGCGCCAAGGCACGTGCAACTCTGCTGCGAGCGCGATGAAGCGCGCACGCTGGGCGCCGTCCTGCAGCGTGGCATCGACGAGCACCGGGTAGCCCGCCTGCAGCACCGCGCGCGCGAGTTCGGCCAGGCGCGCATAGGTGCGCAGGGTGGCCTCGGGCGTGTAGATGCCGCCGGGCACGGCCGCGCTCGAGGCCTCGGGCGCAAGGCCGAACAGGCGCTTGCGCTCGACATCGGCGCGCACGCGCACCACGCCGCGCGCGACCAAGGCCTGCGACTGCGTGGTCTTGCCGGCCCCGGAAAAGCCATGCGCGAGGCCGAGCCAGCTGGGCCCCGGCGCGCTCAAGCGGGCTGCAAGCTGCACGTAGCGCCGCACTTCGCCTGCCGCTTCCTGTTGCGCTTGGGCCTGTGCCTGGGCCTGCACCTCGCCCGCACACGCGCCCGCCTCGGCGTGCAGCTGCGCGAGCCGCACCCCCGCAACGCGCGCGCGCACCAAGGCGCGATAGACGCAGTAGTAGCGCAGCAGCGCCAGCCCCGCGTAGTCGCCCGTGCGCTCGAGCCAGGCGTTGAGAAAGCGCCAGCCCAGGTCGGCGCGGCCGTGCGCGTGCAAGTCCATGACCAGAAAGGCCACGTCCGCCATCACGTCTGTCCAGCGCAGCGCGGGGTTGAACTCGATCGCGTCGAACAACACCGGCGCGCCCGCCAGCAGCACCAGGTTGCCCAGATGCAGGTCGCCGTGGCATTCGCGCACCCAGCCTTGCTGCAGGCGCGCCGCGAACACCGGCGCGAGCGCCTCGCCCTGCGCCGCGCACCACTGCGCGAGCGCCCGCACCGTGGGCGCGAGCGCGGGCAGCGCTGCCGCCACCCGGGTCTGCACGGCTTGCACGCACTCCGCGACGGGCGCGCGCACCGCAGCCGCGCTGCCCCAGCCCGAATCCGGCGCGGCCACCGCCGCCGCCGCGTGGAACTGCGCCACGTGCCGCGCCAGCGCGTCGATGTGCGCAGGCAGCAGGCGCCCTTGCGCAAGCATCGTCGCGAGCAGATCGTGCTGCGCAAAACGCCGCATGTGCACGGCATGCTCCAGCGCCTGCAGGCCGCGGGCGTCGGCCTCGGCCGCGGGCAGCACACGCAAGCCGCCTAGGAGCCTGTCGGACTTTGGAATCGTCGGCTGCGAATGCGCCGCAGCGGCCCATTTCTTACCGTCTTCTTGCCCCATAGCACCACTATGGGGCGGCGAATCCGGCAAAAACTGGCCTCGCCGGGGCGCATTCTCGCTTTCGACGCCCAAAGTCCGACAGACTCCTAGCCCCTGCGCTTCGGATTGCGCATCGTCCTCGACCACCGCCACCACATCGAGGTACAGCTGCGGTGCCGTGCGCCGGTTGATGCGCAGCTCCTCCTCGCAGGCCGCGCGCCGCAGCGCCGCCGTGCTGAAGTCGAGGAATTCCAGCTTCAGCGGCTTTTTGAACTTGTACACATGCTCGCCCACGAGCAGCAGCCACGAGATATGCGTCTGCAGCCGCTCCACGCTGGGCGCCGCGTGGCCAAAGGCCTGCGGCTGGCGCTGCAGGCGCTCGAGCAAGGTCTGGGCTTGCCCAAAGGCATCGGGGAGATCGCTGGGCATGGCATGGTCTCGGGCACGGAGGTCGGCGGATTTTTGCATGGGATGGCGCTGCGTCCGCTGCCCGCGCACGGGCATGAACCCAGATTGTCCATGAGGCGGTGCTGCGCACCTGCGCGGGCGCTGGCGGACGGCTGCCCTGCCCGCGGCAGCCCGCACCACACCCGCGCCAGATCGGGCTCGTTAGAATTTGCAACCCTTTGGGTTCGGCGCCTTCCACTCTCAACAACCTTTCAGCCGTCCGAACCCCAAGGCAGACGAACCAAGGCCCCTGCGTGGCGACATGCCAACCCTTTCTGTGAGCAACCCTTCGAGCACTCAGCCCCCGCGCCGCCCGCTGCGGCCCGGCGTGGGCTTTTTGCTGCTGCATCCGGCGCATTTCCTCGCGCTCGGCGCGGGTGCGGGGCTGAGCCGCATTGCGCCGGGCACGGTGGGCACGTTCTGGGCCTGGCTCAGCTACCTCGTGCTGCAGCAGTGGCTGGGCCCGATGCAGATCGGCCTGCTGATCGCAGCGGGCGCCGTGCTCGGCTGGTGGGCCTGCACGCTGACGGCGCGACACCTGGGCGTGGCCGACCCGCCCGCCGTGGTCTGGGACGAGATCGTGGCGTTTTGGCTCGTGCTGTGGCTTGCCAGCCCCATGGGCGGCTGGGGGCAGTTCTGGGCCTTCGTGCTGTTTCGCTTTTTCGACGCTGCCAAGCCCGGCCCCGTGGGCTGGGCCGACCGCGTGTGCAAGGGGCTGGGCTGGCGCGGCGGCTTCGGCATTTTGTGGGACGACTTCGTGGCGGCGTTTTGCACGCTGTTCGTGATCGCGCTCTGGAGGTTTTTTGCATGAGCGCGCAGGGACTCCCAAAACAAGAGCTACTAGCGCTTGATTTATCTGGGCTAGATCCTGTTTTGACCATTATTTCTGCGCAGCTGCTGCGGCGCGGCTGGATGCTTGCCACGGCCGAGAGCTGCACGGGCGGGCTGATCGCCGCGGCCTGCACCGAGCTCGCGGGTTCCAGCCAATGGTTCGAGCGCGGCTTCGTGAGCTACTCGAACGCCGCCAAGACCGAGCTGCTGGGCGTGGACGCGGCGCTGATCGCGCGCCACGGCGCCGTGAGCGAGCCCGTGGTGCGCGCGATGGCGCGCGGCGCGCTCGCGCACGCACACGCGCAGGTGAGCCTCGCCGTCACCGGCGTCGCGGGCCCGAGCGGCGGCAGCGCCGACAAGCCCGTGGGCACGGTGTGGTTCGGCTGGTGTCTGCCCGCTTGCGCACCCGCCGGGCCGCCCGAGCTGCACAGCGAGGTACGGCACTTTGCCGATGACGGCATGAGCACCCGCGCGCAGATACGCGCCGCCACGGTGCAGCACGCGCTCCGCTGGCTGGCCGGGCGGCTCTCGGCCAGCGCCTGAAAACCAACCCGCAGATCGGCAACCCCACCATGACGGCACTGCGCAACCCACGGCTCAAGCGCTTGGGCGCCTGGCTGGCCTTGTGCGCACTGCTGTGGAACCTGGGCACACCGCTGCTCTCGGCCTGGGCGCAATCCTGGGCCGCCGCCGACGCGCTGCCCTGGGACGAGCAGGTGTGCAGCGCCATGGGTACCGTGCATGCGAGCGCGCCCGGGCCGACCGCGCCGCAAAGCCCCGACGCGCTGCTGTCGCTACCGCACTGCCCGCTGTGCGTGCTGCACGGCCACACGCCCGTGCTGCCGCTTGCGGCCGGGCCCATCGTTTGCGCCGCCGCGCAGGTACAGGCCCCGCCGCGGGGCCCTGCCGCACAAGCGCCGCGCGCGCACGAGCCGCAGCGCGCGCACCGCACGCGCGCACCGCCCGTTTTTTCCTGAACCCGGCACGACTCACGCGCCCCAGCGTCCAGCGGCGTTGATTTCTCTGCACCGTTCCGCTGCGCCCGCTGGCGCGAATCCTGTCCTGCCCGCCGCAGGCATGCGTCGCGCATGCCCTGGCTGTTGGCTTGCCGGCGCCGCCACCGCGCCGCAAAAACCCTTCGTATTCAGGAGATTTCGATGAAAACCCGTTCCCCCAAAACCGAGCGCCTGGCGCTCGGTCTGATTGCCGCTGCGGTCTGCCAGGCCGTCGCCGCGCAGGAGGCGCAAGACGCGCCAGACAAACCGACGCCGCGCCTGCCGCAAGTCACCGTCACGGCGCCCAAGGCGACCAGCACCGTCGCCGCGCCCGCCGAGCCCCAGGACCTGCCCGCGCTGCGCGCCGCCACGAGCGACAGCGCGAGCCTGCTGCGCGACGTGCCGGGCGTGAGCCTGTACGGCGCGGGCGGCGTCTCCAGCCTGCCCGTGCTGCACGGCCTGGCCGACGACCGGCTGCGCATCAAGCTCGACGGCATGGACTTGATGGCCGCGTGCCCCAACCACATGAACCCGCCGCTGTCGTACATAGACCCGAGCAACGTCGGCAGCGTGCAGGTCTATGCCGGCATCGCACCCGTGAGTGTGGGCGGCGACGCGATCGGCGGCGCCATCGTGGTCGAGTCGCTGCCGCCGGTGTTCGCCGCGCCCAGCACGGGCAGCCTCACCACCGGCCAGGTCGGCACGCACTACCGCAGCAACGGCGACGCCGCGGGCGCCAACCTGCGCGCGAGCTACGCGACCGAGACTTTCAACCTCACCTACGCGGGCTCGATCGCGCAGTCCGACAACTACAAGGCCGGCGGCGACTTCAAGAACTACGACACCACGGGCCGCCCGGGCCACACGCTGGCGCGCGACGAGGTCGGCTCCACGGCCTACGAGACGCGCAACCACGAGCTCGGCGTGGCCTGGCGCGGCAGCGGCCAGCTCGTCGAGGCCAAGCTCGGCTTTCAGGACATGCCCTACCAGCTGTACCCGAACCAGCGCATGGACATGCTGGACAACACGCAGCACCGCATCAACCTGCGCTACCTGGGCCAGTTCGACTGGGGCGCGCTCGAGGCGCGCGCCTACCACGAGAAGGTCGATCACTTCATGGACTTTGGCGACGACAAGCGCTACTGGTACGGCACGGCCTCGGGCGGGCCCACGGCAGCCAACGGCAACCCGTGTTCCCCCATCGGCTCGGCCTGCGCGGCGGGCATGCCCATGTACACGCAGAGCAAAAACACCGGCGCCTCGATCAAAGCCAGCATAGACATGGGCCCGCGCGACCTGCTGCGCGTGGGTGGCGAATTGCAAAACTACCGCCTCGACGACTGGTGGCCCCCATCGGGCGGCGGCATGTGGCCCAACACCTTCTGGAACATCAACGACGGCAAGCGCGACCGCATCGGCCTGTTCGGCGAATGGGAGCGCCAGATCGACGCGCAGTGGATGGGCCTGGTCGGCGCACGCTACGAGCGCGTCAAAACGGACGCCGCCCCGGTGCAGGGCTACAACATGATGTACAACACCGCCGCCTTCAACGCGAGCGACCGCAGCCGCAACGACGACAACTGGAACCTCGCGGCCATCGCGCGCTACACGCCCGACACCACACGCAGCGTGGAGTTCGGCTACGCCTTCAAGACGCGCTCGCCCAACCTCTACGAGCGCTATTCCTGGTCCAGCATGGGCATGGCCGCAGGAATGAATAACTTTGTCGGCGACGGCAACGGCTACTTCGGCAACCCGAACCTGCAGCACGAGATGGCGCACACCTTCTCGGCCACGTTCGACCTGCACGCCGCCGACCGCGAATGGGAGTTCAAGGCCACGCCCTACTACTCGCGCGTGAACAACTTCATCGACGCGGTGCAGTGGAGCGCCATGGCCAACGCCCCCGCGACGATGCCCCTGCGCAACCAGTTCGTCGTCCTGCGCTACGCCAACCAGAGCGCGCGCCTGTATGGGCTGGACCTCTCGGGCAAGATGCCGCTGGCCAAGACCGACTTCGGGCGTTTCGGGCTGCTGGGCCTGCTCAACTACACCAACGGCAAGAACCGCGACACCGGCGACCACCTCTACAACATCATGCCGCTCAACGCCAAGCTGACGCTCACGCACCAGTACGACAACTGGAACAGCGGGCTAGAGCTGCAAATGGTCAAACGCAAGTCGCAAGTCTCGGACGTGCGCAACGAGCTGCAAACGCCGGGCTACGCGCTCTTCAACCTGCGCTCGAGCTACCGCTGGAAGAACGTGCGCGTGGACTTCGGCATCGAAAACCTGTTCGACAAGCTTTACTACCAGCCCCTCGGCGGCGCCTACCTGGGCCAAGGCACGACCATGTCGATGAACAAGGAAAAAGCCGGCTCCACACTCTGGGGCACCGGCGTGCCCGGCATGGGGCGCTCGATCTACGCGGGCCTGACCGTGGACTTCTGACGCGCGAGCGCGCCGTCACCTCCCAAGGCCGCCGCGTGCGGCCTTTTTTATCAAATCGGGCGCTAGCGCCCGTCCATAAAGCGCCAATAGCTATTTTTTAAATAGCATCTTCACTCCGCTGCACGGCGGTATCCGCGCCGCGCGAAGCCCTGGCCGCAAGGGCCTTTTATGATCGCCGCAAGCCTTGTCCCCACTTTTGCGCCGAGCCCGCCATGCCCAAACGCCTGCCCACTCTGTTCCCCATCCGCTACACCGCACTGCTGCTGTGCGCGCTCGGCCTGCTGTGGGCGGGCGTGCTGGCCGTGCAGCGCGTACAGGGCGGGCTGGCGCTGGGCTGGCCCACGGGCGCAGCGCTCGCGCTGTGTGCGCTACTGGTGCTGATTGGCTTCTATGACCTGATCCAGCCGCACCACGCCATCTTGCGCAACTACCCCATCATCGGGCACCTGCGCTATCTGCTCGAGTACATCCGCCCCGAAATCCGCCAGTATTTCATCGAGGGCGACCGCGAGGCCGAGCCGTTTTCGCGCGCGCAGCGCTCGCTGGTGTATCAGCGCGCCAAGGGCGAGCCCGACAACCGCCCTTTTGGCACGCTGCTCGACGTGAGCGAGAGCGGCTACGAATGGATCAGCCACTCGCTCGCGCCCACACGCATCGCCTCGCACGACTTTCGCGTCTGGGTCGGCGGCACGCCGCAGCAGCCCTCGCCCTCGGTCAGCCCCTGCACGCAGCCGTACGCGATGAGCGTGTTCAACATCTCGGCGATGAGCTTTGGCGCGCTCTCGGCCAACGCGATCCTGGCGCTCAACCAGGGCGCCAAGATCGGCGGCTTTGCGCACGACACGGGCGAGGGCTCGATCTCGCGCTACCACCGCGTGCACGGCGGCGACCTGGTGTGGGAGATCGCCTCGGGCTACTTCGGCTGCCGCAACGCCGACGGCAGCTTCAACCCCGAACGCTTTGCCGAGCAGGCGCACGCGCCGCAGGTCAAGATGATCGAAATCAAGCTCAGCCAGGGCGCCAAACCCGGCCAGGGCGGCATGCTGCTGGGCCCCAAGGTCACGCCCGAAATCGCCGAGGCGCGCGGCGTGCCGGCGTGGCAGGACTGCATCTCGCCGCCCAGCCACAGCGCGTTTGCCACGCCCATCGAACTGCTGCAGTTCGTCGCGCGGCTGCGCACGCTCTCGGGCGGCAAACCCACGGGCTTCAAACTGTGCATAGGCCACCCGTGGGAATGGTTCGCCATCGCCAAGGCCATGCTCGCGACCGGCATCACGCCCGACTTCATCACCGTCGATGGCGCCGAGGGCGGCACGGGCGCGGCGCCGGTCGAGTTCAGCGACCACGTGGGCGCGCCGCTGCAAGAGGGCCTGCAGCTCGTGCACCACACGCTCGTGGGCCTGAACCTGCGCGAGCGCGTACGCATAGGCTGCGCGGGCAAAGTGGTGTCGGCCTTCGACCTCGCGCGCATGATGGCGCTGGGCGCCGACTGGTGCAATTCCGCGCGCGGTTTCATGATGGCGCTGGGCTGCGTGCAGGCGCAAAGCTGCCACACCGGCCGCTGCCCCACGGGCGTGGCCACACAAGACGCGCGGCGCCAGCGCGCGCTGGTCGTACCCGACAAGGCCCAGCGCGTGGCGCAGCTGCACCGCAGCACCCTGCACGCCTTCAAGGCGCTGCTGCAGGCCGCGGGCCTGTCGCACCCGAGCGAGATCACGGCCGAGCACATCGTGCGCCGCATCAGCGCCACCGAGGTGCGCCCGCTCGCGCGCCTGCTCACGTCGCTGCAGCCCGGCGCCTTGCTCGACACCGCACCAGGTGCGTTCGACGCGCTGCCCAACCTCTATCGCCTGTATTGGCCCATGGCCGACGCGCACAGCTTTGCGCCGGCGCAGCAGCGGTAGCTTTTTTGTCACCGCTGTTTCGCCCAGGTGCCCGTTTACGCTACGCTTGATTTTTTGCATGCTTTTCCCCGCATGACGCGCTTGTCTCCTGCCACCACCGCTACGGTTTTTGCTCCTCCAGCGCATCCGCCAGAAACTTACGCTGCCTTTTTGCGCGCGCAGCTGCCGCGGCAGCCGGGCAATGTCGCGCCGTATGAGATCGGCGGTGAGCGCGTGTGGCTGAAAAAAGCCGGCGCGCCGCACAGCATGTGGCGCTACCGCGTGCTCGGCCTGGCTGCGCGCACGCTGCGCCTTGCGGCGCTGCAGCCCGTGCCGAACCTGGGCGGCCAGGAAGCCATCGCCACCGAAGTGCGCCGCCTGCGCGCGCTGCACGCGCTGGGCCTGCGCGTGCCGCAGGTGCTGGCCGCGCAGCCCGAGGGCTTTCTGATGCAAAACCTTGCCACGCGCGGCACGCTGATCGACGAAATGGACGCCGCGCGCGGTGACGCACACACCATCCTCACGATCTGGCAGCAGGGCCTGCAGGCGCTCGCGCAGGTGCACGCCGCGGGGGCCTGCCTGAGCCAGGCCTTTGCACGCAACATGGTGCGCTGCAGCGACGGCGTGGTGGGCTTTGTGGACTTCGAGGAAGACCCGACCGCCGTGCTGCCCCTGCCGCTGTGCCAGGCGCGCGACGCACTGCACTATGCGCACTCCTGCGCCATCTACCTGGTCGAAAGCAGGCTCCTGGCCGCCGGCCACGCACTGTGGGCGGACTGGCTCGCGCACAGCAGCCCCGCGATGCAGGCCGCGCTGCAGACCGACCTGCCGCGCCTGCACTGGCTGCGCCTCTTGCCCCAAAGCCGCAGCCTGGGGCGCGACCTGCAGCGCGTGCGCGCCGCCTACGACTTGCTGACTTACGGCGCCGCAAAGACCGCACCCGAGGGCGGCTGAAGGCGGCTGAAGGCGGCTGAAGGCGGCTGAAGTTTGCCCAAGATCAAACGCCTTGCCTGCGCTTGGGGCTGGGGCATGCGCTTGCCGGCACAATGCGCGTTTGCGGCGCAGCAAGGCATGCAGGGCATGCACGGGATACGGAGTGAAAAATATGGACCTGAATGGGGCAAGCATCGTCAAATGGGCCATCGTGGGGCTTTTTCTTGCCTGCGTGCTGTACGTGCATTTTCGCGGGCGCACGCGGCTGCCATTCATGCGCCAGCTGTTCGACCACTCCTCGTTCGTCGCGCCGATCAACGTCTTTCTCTACGCCTTTTCGGCCGTGCCCACGCGCAGTGCCTACCTGCCCACGAGCCAATTCCCAGGGCTGCAGACCATCGCCGACCACTGGGAGATGATCCGCGACGAGGCGCTCGCGCTGCACGAGCAGGGGCGCATCCGCGGCACCGACAAGAACGACGACGCGGGCTTCAACTCGTTTTTCAAAAACGGCTGGAAGCGCTTTTACCTCAAGTGGTACGACGTCAGCCCGCCTTCGGCCTCGGCCCTGTGCCCCAAGACCGTGGCGCTGCTGCGCGACATCCCCGGCGTCAAGGCCGCGATGTTTGCCGAACTGCCGCCGGGCGGCAAGCTCAACATCCACCGCGACCCGTTTGGCGGCTCGCTGCGCTACCACCTGGGGCTGGCCACGCCCAACGACGAGCGCTGCTTCATCGAAGTCAACGGCGAGCCGCACGCCTGGCACGACGGCGAGGGCTTCGTGTTCGATGAAACCTTTTTGCACTGGGCCATCAACGGCACCGAGCGCAACCGCCTGATCCTGTTTTGCGACCTCGAGCGCCCCATGAAGTACCGCTGGGCCCAGGCCGTGAACCGCTGGCTGGGCCGCACGCTGCTCAGCGCCGCCGCCTCGCCCAACGACACCGGCGACAAGACCGGCGTCATCAACAAGATCTTTCGCATCTTCTGGTACGCGGGGCAATACCGGCGCCGGCTCAAGAACTTCAGCAAGCCGCTGTATTACGTCATCAAGTACGGCCTGATCGCTGCCCTGGTGGCGTTCATCATCTACCTCTGACTGTGCACGCCGCACATCGAGCGTCGCACGCATCGTCCCCCAAGCGCCGCGCCATGTCTGCCACCACACTGCGCCTGCTGCACCAGCCTGCCTTTTGGCTCGCCTTGGCGTGCCTTGCGATGGGAACGGCGCAGGCGCGCGCTCCCGCGCGGCCGTCGAGCGCACCCGCGCCGTGCAGTGCCGTCAGCACCAGCGAAGATGCTGCCAGCGCGCACGCAAATCAGCGCCACGCCCAACCAGGCACTCCAGCCGGCTCCCAAGCCGCCGTGGCGCCCGGCGTTCCCGAGCCGGCCTCGGGCTACCGCGCCAAGCCGCTCGTGCGCGCGCGCCGCTTCATGGTCGTGGCGGCGCATCCGCTCGCGGCGCAGGCCGGCTGCGCCATCTTGCAGCGCGGCGGCTCGGCCGTCGATGCGGCGGTGGCTGCGCAAATGGTATTGGGCCTGGTCGAGCCGCAGTCCTCAGGGCTGGGCGGCGGGGCTTTTTTGCTGCACTACGACGCGCGGCGCAACACCGTCACGTCCTACGACGGGCGCGAAGCCGCGCCAGACGCGGCCACCGAGGACTATCTGCGCTACGTCAGTGAGAGCGAGCACACGCCGCCCGCGCCCGTGCGCGGCGCGCCCGAGGCCCCCGCAGCGTTCAACGCGCTGCGCCAGAGCGGGCGCTCGGTGGGTACACCCGGCGTGCTGCGCATGCTGGAGCTCGCCCACCAAGACCACGGGCGTTTGCCCTGGCCGCAACTGCTGCAGCCTGCGATCACCATCGCCGCGCGCGGCTTTGCCATCGGCGGGCGCCTGGCCGACGCCATCGCCGGCGCGCAGGCACTGCTGCACACCGACCCCGAGGCGGCCGCGTACTTCCTGCAGCCCGACGGCAGCCCGAAGCCGCGTGGCAGCCTGCTGCGCAACCCGGCCTACGCGGCCACGCTGCAAACGCTCGCCCAGGACGGCGTGGATGCGTTCTACAGCGGCCCCATCGCGGCGGGCATCGTGCAAAAAATCCAGCTCGCGCGCGGCGGCCAGCCCGCCGTGCCGATCACGCCCGGCCTCACCAGCACCAATGACCTCGCACACTACCGCGCGCTGCGCCGTGCGCCCGTGTGCACCAGCTACCGCGCCTACTGGATTTGCGGCATGGGTGCGCCTTCGTCGGGCGGCATCACCGTGGCGGCCACGCTGGGTATTTTGGAAAACTTCGACCTGCCCGCCCTGCCGCCTACCGCGCTCGATGCACTCGGCGGCAAGCCGCAGGCGCAGGCCGTGCACTGGATCACCGAAGCCGAGCGCCTGGCCTACGCCGACCGCAACCGCTACATCGCCGACCCCGACTTCGTGCCGCTACCCGGCGGGCTCCTGGACAAAAACTATCTGCGCGAGCGCGCCAGCCTCATCACTGACGAGCGCAGCATGGGCACGGCGCAGCCCGGCGAGTTCACGCAGGCGCCCCAAATGGGTTCGAGCAGCGCCGAGGGCAAAGGCACGACGCAGATCACCGTGGTCGATGCGCGCGGCAACGTGGTCAGCATGACGAGCAGCATAGAAAGCAGCATGGGCTCGTTTCGCATGACGCACGGCTTTTTGCTGAACAACGAGCTCACCGACTTTTCCGTGCTGCCGCGCGACGTGCACGGCCCGATCGCGAACCGCGTGCAGGGCGGCAAGCGCCCGCGCAGCTCCATGGCGCCCACGCTGGTGATCCGCAAAAAGCCTGACGGCTCCAGGGGCGACTTTGTGCTCGCCACGGGCTCGCCCGGCGGCGCGGCCATCATCCAGTACGTGACCAAAACGCTGGTGGGCGCGCTCGACTGGGGCCTCTCGGCGCAGCAGGCCACGGCCATGATCGACTTCGGCGCCGCCAACGGCCCCGTGACCTATGTCGGCGGCGAACACCCGAACGTGGACACCTCCGCCCCACCGGGCGGCCTGGCAGGCGACGCCGATGCGCTCGTGCGCGGTCTGCGCGCGCGCGGGCACCAGGTCAACCTCGGCGCGCAAAGCAGCGGCATCGCCACCATCATGCGCACGCGCTACCGTGGCCGCCCCGTGCTCGAAGGCAGCGCCGACCCGCGGCGTGAGGGGGCTGCGCTCGGCGACGGTTTTTCGGCCCGCTGACGGCACCGCAAAGGCTGAAAAAGTCCGGCACCCAAAAAGCCCCCGGCGCATCAAGGCAGCGCCACCCCTGCCTTGGTGACCACCTTCTGGTGCGCATAGTCGCCGCGCTGCGGGCGGCTCAGCGTGCCTTTGGCGAGCACGTAATCGACGAAGCTCTGCGTGTAGAGCAAATAGGTGTTGACGTAGCGGCCCGCAGCGTAAACCTTGCCCAGCGCGGTATAGCCGTCCTTGCCCGAGGCGACGTAATCGTTGGTCACAAGCACGTAGGTCTTGGCCGGGTCTATGGGCGCCCAGGCGCCCGTGGTCTTGTCGCGCACCTGCACGTTCGCAATGCGCTGGCCCTTGGGCTGGCCCATGTCCAGGTCCCAGCGCAGGCCCGCAGCGTAGGGGTGTGAACCGTCGGACTGCTTGTTGTCGAGGTGATTCGCCACACCGTCTTCGAGCGCGGCCACCACCTCGGCGCCGGTCACGTCGAGCTCCACGAGCACGTTGGTAAAGGGCAGCAGCGTGAAGGCGGTATTCATGTTCAGCGGCCCGGCGGGGATGGCGATGCGCACGCCGCCCGCGTTTTGCAGGGCGAAGTCGGCGCGCTTGCTCGCATTCAGGAAGGCTTCGGCCACCGCCTGCGCAGCGTCGCTGCCGCGCGCGAGCGTGTTGGCGCTTTCGCAGCCGGCCACGCCGGCGCTGCGGTTGGTGGCCTCGCCGGGCACGCGCACCAGGCACAGGGCCTCGCTGGCGCTGCCTATGGACTTGGCCTTTTCGGCGCTGACCTGGCTGGTGTAAGCCGCGAGCGTCTGCTCGGCCTGGGCGTCGGGGGTGAGTACCTTCACGGCCGGGTTGGCCGCGAGCTTGGCCGTCAGCGCCTGGCGCTCGGCGTCGGCCAGCGGCTGCCAGGCGCCCGTGCTGTCCTGGCGCTTGAAGCTGTCGCCGATCAGCAGCGAGGCCTGCCCGCTGCACTTGTCCACGCTGCCCTGCGCGTTGAATTCCACGCGCATGAGTCCGCTCGCCTTGGCGTATTCCCAGGCCTGGCCTATGCACACGGTCTCGCCCGACTTGTTCCTGGCCACCGTGGGGTAGGCGCCGGCGCTGGAGAGGCCCAGCGACTGGAAGTCGCCCAGCAGCGTGTGCGAGTCGCCGCCGATGATCACGTCCACGTCGGTGAGCTTGGCCGCGAGCGCCTTGTCGTTGTCATAGCCCAGGTGCGTCATCAGCACGATGTGGCGCACGCCCTTGTTGCGCAGCGTGTCTATGGTCTGCTGCGCCGCGCTGGCTTCGTCGAGGAACTGTGTGGTGGGCAGCGGGCGCGAGGAGTTCGTCGTCTTGTCCTTGGTGGTCAGGCCAATGATGCCCACGTCCACGCCGTCGATGTTGCGGATGAGGTAGGGCTGCAGGTAGGGCGTGGCGCCGCTGGGGGCGAGCGCGGTGCCGGCCTGCGGCACGATGTTGGCCGACAGCGCGGGCGTCTTGCAGCTGCTGCCGACGGGGCGGTTGGCCGGGTTCCAGAGGTCGTCGAGGAATTGCTTGAGCTCGGCGTCGCCGTCGTCGAACTCGTGGTTGCCGGGGATGAAGGCGTCGAAGCAGATGGTGTTCATGAGCTGCGCGTCGGCCCGGCCCTTGAAGAAGGTGTAGTAGAGCGTGCCGGTGAGCGCGTCGCCCGCGTGCAGCTTGAGCAGGTTGGGCGTGCTCGCGAGCGACTTGAAGAACGCGGTCTGGCGCGCAAAACCACCGAGATCGACCTGCGTGGCCACGCCGTCGAGCTGCAGCTGCGTGGCCGCAAACGGATCGAGCTGCGAATGGTGGTCGTTGATGTGCGCGATGTTGAGCGACAGCGGCTTGTAGCTGGGGCCGTCGTCATCACCGCCACAGGCGCTCAGGCCCAGCGCGGCGCTGCACAGCAGCGCGAGCGCCAGCACGCGCGGGGCACGGGAACGAAACGGGGGCAACGCAGGAATGGACAGGTTTTCAGTCATGGCGCGCAAAGCTTGGGTTGGTGATGCCCCCAATCCTTGCGTGCCACGATGACGGCGGCGTGAAAGTCACGACTTACGCAAATCGGGGTGAGGCAAGGCGTTCGCCCCACGGCAAAACACCTCGCTGCATCCTTGTTTGCGTAAGTCCAGAAAGTGAATGTTGCAGGCAGTTTTTCAGCGCCCTGCATCGGCACGCAGCAGAGCCTCGAATTCTGCCGCGAGCACGGGGCGGCTGCGCAGATAGCCCTGGTAGCTGTCGCAGCCGTGCGCGCGCAGGAATTCGAGCTGCGCCGCGGTTTCCACGCCCTCGGCGAGCACGCGCATGCCCATGCTGTGGCCCATCGCAATGATGGCGTTGCTGATGGCCATGTCGTCCTCGTTGCGGGGAATGTCGCGCACAAAGCCCTGGTCGATCTTGAGCACCTGGATGGGGTAGCGCTTGAGCTGCGCGAGCGACGAATAGCCGGTGCCGAAGTCGTCGATCGCCAGCTGCACGCCGAGCGCGCGCAGCTGGTGCAGGATGCGCAGCGCGTGTTCATGGTTTTCGGCGAGCGCGCTCTCGGTGATCTCGAGCTCCAACCGTTCTGCGGGATAGCCGCTTTGCGCCAGCGCCTGCGCCACTGCGGCGGGCAGGTCGCTTTGGCGCAACTGGTGCGGCGAGACGTTCACTGCGAGCGTGATCTCGGGCAGACCCGCAGCGCGCCACGCCTGCCCTTGCCGGCAGGCCTCGGCCAGCACCCACGCGCCCAGCGGCACGATCAGGCCCGAAACCTCGGCCTGCGGGATGAAGCGCGCGGGCGAAATCAAGCCCTCATGGGGGTCGGACCAACGCACCAGCGCCTCCGCGCCCACGATACGCCCGGTGGCGATGTCGATCTGCGGCTGGTAGTGCAGCACGAGCTGCCCTTGCTGCAGTGCTTGGCGCAGGCGCGACTCGAGCGCGAGGCGTTCGCGCGCGGCCTGCGTCATTTCCTCGGCGTAAAAACACCAGGCGCCGCGTCCTTGCGCTTTGGCGCCATAGACGGCAGCGTGCGCGCCCTGCAGCAGCGCCTTGGCTGTGTCCGCATGTTCGGGGAACAAGCAGATGCCCACGCTCGCGCCGGCTTCGACCTCGAAGCCCTCCGGCGAACGCCAGGGCACGGCAATGGCGGCAATCAGCTGGCGCGCCACCGTGGCGGCCTCGTCCGGGTGGCGCAGATGGCGTGCCATCACGGCGAACTCGTCCCCCGCCATGCGCCCCAGCAGGTCGCCCGCGCGCAGCACCGACTGCAGCTGCTGCGCGATGTGGCGCAGCACCTGATCGCCCACGGTGTGGCCGTAGCTGTCGTTGACGTCCTTGAAGCGGTCGAGGTTGACCTGCAGCACGGCGAGCCGTTCGCCGCTCGCGCGCGCCTGCTGCACGGCGGCTTCGAGCTGCTGCACGAACCACAGGCGGTTCGCCAGACCCGTGAGCGGGTCATGGTTTGCGAGGAACTCCATACGCTCGTGCTGCGCTTTTTCGGCCGAGATGTCGGTGAACACGCACACATAGTGCGTGATTTCGTCTGCGGCGTTGCGCACCGTGCTCAGCGACATGTGCTCGGGGAAGATTTCGCCGTTTTTGCGCCGGTTCCAGATTTCGCCCTGCCAGTGGCCCTGGCTCGCCACCTGCGCCCACATCGCCTTATAAAAGGCCCGGTCGTGCCGCCCCGACTTGAACAGGCGCGGCGTCTGGCCCAGCACCTCTTCCTCGGTGTAGCCCATGAGGCGCGTGAACGCCGCATTGACCGAGAGGATGCGGCTTTGCGCATCGGTCACGACCACGCCTTCGGCGGTGTGCTCTACCGCGGTGTGCGCAAGGCGCTGGCGCTCCGCGCTGCTTGCGCTTTCGGCCCGCGCCTTTTGCGCGCGCCGCAGCAGCACATCGGCCAGCAGCGCCGTGAGCAGCACGTACAGCCAGCCCTTGACGGTCTGCCAGCGCGTGAGCTCGGCGGTGTCGCCGGCCCAACGCTCAAGCAAAGCGTCGCCCACATAGATCCAGACCACGCCGAAGACGAGGTACAGCAACGCCCCTTGCCAGGGCGCGAGCGGGCGCGCCGGGCGAGGCGGGGCCTCTTCAGTGCTTGCTTTGGCGTTTTGCGATGTGGGCATTCCTGCAATCCTGTTCGCGCACGCGGGGCTGCGACAATCGTGCGCTTATGACCCCTTCCGCGAACCAAACCTATATTCTCACCCTCTCGTGCCCCGACCGCAGGGGCTTGGTGCATGCCGTTTCGGGTTTTTTGCTCGAGCACGGCGGCAACATCGAGGAAGCCGCGCAGTTCAACGACCACGCCACGGGGCTGTTTTTCATGCGCGTGCAGTTCGCCTGCGACGCACAGGAGCCTGCGCAACTGCGTGCCGACTGGGCCGCGTTCGCTGAGCCTCACCAGATGCGCTGGGGCCTGCACGCCACGGCCGAACCCATGAAGACCGTGCTCATGGTCAGCCGCGAGGGCCATTGCCTCAACGACCTGCTGTTTCGCCACAAAAGCGGGCTGCTGCGGCTGGACATCCGCGCCATCATCAGCAACCACCGCGATTTTTACCAGCTTGCCGCGAGCTACGACGTGCCCTTTCACCACATTCCCGTGACGGCCGCCACCAAGCCGCAGGCCGAGGCGCGCCAGCTCGAGATCATCGAGTCCGAAGGCGCCGAGCTCGTGGTGCTCGCGCGCTACATGCAAGTGCTCTCCGACGCCATGTGCACCCGGCTCGAAGGCCGTGCGATCAACATCCACCACAGCTTTTTGCCAAGCTTCAAGGGCGCGCGCCCCTACCACCAGGCGCACGAGCGCGGCGTCAAGCTGATCGGCGCGACGGCGCACTACGTCACGGCCACGCTCGACGAGGGCCCGATCATCGAGCAGGACGTGGCGCGCGCCGACCACACCGACACGGTGGAAGACCTCGCCGCGCGCGGGCGCGACACCGAAAGCCTGGTGCTCGCGCGCGCCGTGAAGTGGCACAGCGAACACCGCGTGCTGCTCAACGGACACAAGACGGTGGTGTTTCGCTGAGCCTCGGGCCTGAACTCCTTGCCCGCCTCCGATACCTGGGGTAGGACTTATGGTCAAAATGCCGTTTTACGCTTATGGAAAAAGCGTAAGCAGCTCACTTTTTTGATACCCCTGTACGGACAAGCATGCAAGCCGCGCAGGCACCCGCCCGCCGGCCTGCCTACTTGGATGAGCGGCTTCAGAGGCTGAGAGTTTTCAGCCGTGGACGAAAGACTCTCCGTCTCTCAGCCCTCCTCATCCGGCTCTATCACCGCGACGATGGCGTTGCGCTCCACCGTTTGCCCCGGCTGGCAGTGGATCGCGGTCACGGTGCCTGCGCATTCGGCGCAGATGCGCATTTCCATCTTCATCGATTCGAGCAAGGCCACCACGGCGCCTTTTTCGACATGCTCGCCCACGGCGGCGTTCACCTTGAGGATCAGGCCCATCATGGGTGCCTTGAGCTCACCGCTGGCCTGCGCCGCCGCGCTGATGTACGCCAGGTAAGGCACGGCCTGGAACGCGTGCACGCCCTGGCGGTCGTGCAGGTACAGCGTGTCGCCGTCCTGGTGCAGGCGCACGCGCTCGCGCCGCGCCTGCACGATGGCCAGGAATTCGTCCCCGCCCACGGGCTGCAGCGCCACGCGCAGCTGGTCGTCGCCCACGCCTATGCACATGCTGCCGTCGGGCTGCAGCGGCGCAAAGCGGATCGCCACGCTACCGCCCGTATAGGCCATGTGCAGACTGGGCGCGGCGCTGAGGCTCTCGTCGCCCATGCCCAGGCTCCAGCCGCTGCAGCCCCAGCCTTGCCACAGCGGCCGCGCTGCAGTGCGGCGCTGCGCGTAGAGCCAGTAGTAGGCCGCAAGCGCGAGCGTCTGGCGCGTCTGCTGCGCGGCGCGCAAGTCCCAGCTCGCGATCTGCTCGTCGATCAGGCGCGTGTGAAAGCGCGCGCTGCGCGTCTCTGGCAGGTCGATCAGGCGCTTGAGAAAGTCGCAGTTCGTCGTGACGCCGAAGATGGCCGTGTCGTCGAGCGCCAGGCGCAGGCGGTCGAGCGCGGCGTCGCGCGTGTCGGCGTGCGTGATGAGTTTGGCGAGCATGGGGTCGTAGTAGGGCGTGACTTCCATCCCCGCCTCGATGCCGGTTTCCACGCGCACGCCCGCGCGCGGAAAGCGCACCTGCACGAGCCGCCCCGTAGAGGGCAAAAATCCCGCCGCCGGGTCTTCGGCGCAGATGCGCGCCTCGACCGCGTGGCCGCGCAGGTGCACGTCCTCTTGGTGCAGCGGCAGGCCTTCGCCCGCGGCGATGCGCAGCATGAGCTCGACGATGTCCAGGCCCGTGACCATTTCGGTGACGGGGTGCTCGACCTGCAGGCGCGGGTTGACTTCGAGGAAGTAGTAGTCCTCGCCGCCGACGATGAACTCCACCGTGCCCACGCCGCGGTACTTCAGGCGCTGGCCCAGGCGCACGGCGTCGGCCGTCATGCGCGCGCGCAGCTCGGGGTCGAGCTGGGCTGCGGGCGCTTCTTCGATGAGCTTTTGGTGGCGGCGCTGCAGCGTGCATTCGCGCTCGAACAGGTGGATCACGTGGCCTTTGCCGTCGCCCACGATCTGCACCTCGATGTGGCGGCCGCGCTCGACCAGTTTTTCGACGATCAGGCCCGCGCTGCCGAACGAGCTCTTGGCTTCGCGCATGGCGGCGTCGATTTCGTCCTCCAGGCCCGCGAGCTGCGCGATCGCGCGCATGCCCTTGCCGCCGCCGCCGGCCGCGGCCTTGAGCATCACGGGCAGGCCGGTCTGGCGCACCAGCGCGGCGATTTCGGCGCGGTCTTCGCTGGGCGTGAGGCTGCCGGGCACCGTGGGCACGCCCGCGGCCTGCGCCTCCTGCTTGGCCGCGGCCTTGTCGCCGAGGCGCTCGATCACCTCGCCCGTGGGGCCGATGAAGACCAGGCCCGCAGCCTCCACGGCGCGCGCAAACGCGGCGTTTTCGGCCAGAAAGCCGAAACCCGGGTGGATGGCCTGCGCGCCCGTGGCCTTGGCCGCGGCGATCACGGCGTCCATGCGCAGGTAGCTCTCGGACGCCGGGGCGCCGCCGATTTCGATCGACTCGCCGATCTCCTTGACGTGCAGCGCGTCGCGGTCGGCCACCGAGTGCACGCCCGCCACCTCCACGCCCAGGCGCCGGCAGGTGCGCGCGATGCGGCAAGCGATTTCGCCGCGGTTGGCTATCAGTATTTTCTTGAACATGAAAACGGCCCTCACATGCGATAGACGCCGTAGCGCGTGGGAACTTCGGGCACGCAGCCGGCCAGATCGAGCAGCATGCCCATCACGGTGCGCGTCTCCACGGGGTCTATGACCATGTCGCACCAGGTGTGGCGCGCGAAGTTGTAGGCGTTCGCAAAGTCCTCGAAGGTCTTGCGCACGGGAGCCTTGTAGGCTTCGCGCTCTTCGTCGCTCCAGCTCGTGCCGTCGCGCTTGTGCTGGTCGTCCTTGACCATCGCGAGCGTGGTCGCAGCCTGCTCGGGGCCCATGATGGCGGCGCGGCCGTTGGGCCACATGATCATCGCGTTGGGCTTGAACGGGCGCCCGCACATGGCCAGGTAGCCCGCGCCGTAGGAGCCGCCGATGATCAGCGTGTATTTGGGCACGTTGGCGCTGGTCATGGCGGTGATCATCTTCGCGCCGTGCTTGGCGATGCCGGCCTCCTCGGCCTCGCGCCCGACCATGAAGCCGTTGATGTCGGCCATGAACAGCAGCGGAATGCCGCGCTGGCAGCACAGTTCGATGAACTGCGTGGCTTTCATCGCGCTTTCGGAAAACAGCACGCCGTTGTTGCACAGAATGCCGATCTCGAAGCCCATGATGCGCGCAAAGCCGGTGATCAGCGTGTCGCCGTAGCCGGGCTTGAACTCGTGCAGCTCGCTGCCGTCGATCAGGCGCAGCACGATCTCGCGGTTGTCGGTAGGGATGCGCGGATCGGCGCTGATGATGCCGTGGATCTCGCGCGGATCGTGCAGCGGCGCGCGCGGCGGGGCCACGTCGCGGCGCTGGCGCGGCAGGTCGCCGAGGTTGGCCACGATGTCGCGCAGCATGGCCATGGCGTGGCCGTCGTTTTCGGCCAGGTTGTCCGCGGTGCCGCTGAGTGTGGTCTGGCGCTCGGCGTCGCCGGCGGCCAGCGCGGGCTCGGGGCCAAAGGCCAGCGCACCTTGCTTGCGCACCATCACCACCTGGTCGCACAACGCGGGCACGAAGGCCTGCACGTCGGCCGCCGGGCCGTGCACGCTCGCAACCTGCGGCACGCCGTCGCGCGACATGCGTAGCTGGTAGTAGTAAATGGAGCCGAACTGCCCGTCGTCAGGGAACACGCCGGACTCTTCCTGTTCGGCGGGCGGCGCGGGCTGCGCGAGCGTGATGCAGGGCAGGCGGTGCTGCCAGGCAAAGCGCAGCGCGCGCACGTGCTTTTTGCAAGTGATGGCGTTGTAGCTGCCGCCATCGACGCTCGCGTCATTGGCGATGACCATGCACGGCCGCCCCGCGACCACGCCCACGCCCGTGACGATGGCCGCACCGGGCGCCTGCCCAGGGTACAACCCTTCGCCGCCGAGCTGGCACAGCTCCAAAAAAGGCGAGCCCGCGTCGAGCAGCGCCGCGACGCGCTCGCGCGCGAGCAGCTGCTTGGCCTGGCGCAGCTTGTCCTGCGCGGGCAGCGGGCCTGCGGCCAGCGCGGCGGCGCGGCGCGCGTGCAGGTCGGCGATGCGCGCCGCGTAGGCCGCCTGGTTGGCCTGGAATTCGGGCGTGCCGGGCGAGAGCGAGGATTTCATGACGCTCATGACAGACTCCTCTCGGGCCGGGGGGCGCCGGCGGCAATGGGCGCGATGGGGGGGGCGCTGCGGTGGTAGTTCATGGCTGAAGGGCGAAGGGGAAAAAACTGCGTTGCAAAAAACATCCGAAGGTATGTAAGATAACAAACATTTGTTAGTTCACCAAGCCCAAGCCATGACTTTGACCGCACTGCCCACGATCGCGTCCCAGGTCGCCACCGACGATCCGGCCTTCCAGCAACGGTGCGCGGCCTACCAGCGCTACCTGGCGCAGCTGCAGGAGCGCAGGGCCGAGGCCCTGCAAGGCGGCAGCGCCAAGGCGCGCAAGCTGCACCAGGAGCGCGGGCAAATGCTGCCGCGCGAGCGTATCACCGCGCTGACCGACCCCGGCACGCCGTTCATCGAGCTCGCCCAGCTCGCGGGCGCCGACATGTACGAGGGCGTGCCGCCGGGCGCAACCATCATCACCGGCGTGGGCTGGGTCTGCGGGCGCGCGTGCATGCTGATCATCAACGATGCCACCGTCAAGGGCGGCACCATGTTCGGCATGACCACGAAAAAGCACACGCGCGCGCAGCAGTTCGCGTGGCAGCACCGCCTGCCCTGCATCACCATGGTGCAGTCGGGCGGCGGCTTCCTGCCCGATCTGGCCAACATCTTTCCCGACGAGGGCCACGCCGGCTCCATCATGTACAACCAGGTCAAGATGTCGTCCGAGGGCATTGCACAGATCGCCATCGTGCACGGCCCCTCGACTGCGGGCGGCGCCTACATCCCCGCGCTGTGCGACGAGGTGGTGATCATCCGCAAGCAGGGCGCGATGTTCCTCGGCAGCCCGCAGCTCGTGTTCGCCGCCACTGGCGAGGTCATAGGCATAGAGCCCCTGGGCGGCGCCGAGATGCACAGCCGCCTCTCCGGCGTGACCGACCACATTGCCGACGACGACCGCCACGCACTCGAGATCACGCGCCACATCGTCGCGCACCTGGGCGAGCCGCCGCGCCTGCGCTGGACGCGTGCCCAAGCAGAGCCGCCGCGCTACGACCCGGCCGAGCTCTACGGCCTGGCGCGCATGCACGCCGATGACCCTTACACCGCGCACGAAATCATCGCGCGCCTCGTCGATGGCAGCCGCTTTCAGGAGTTCAAGCAGCTGCACGGCGAGACGCTGGTCACGGGCTTTGCGCACATCGAGGGCATTGAAGTCGGCGTGCTCGCGGGCAACGGTGCGCTCACGGCGCAGGCCGGCGCCAAAGGGGCGCACTTCATTGAGCTGTGCGGCCAGCGCGACATTCCGCTGCTGTTCCTCGCCGATTCGCCGGGCTTTCTGTCGGGCGAGGAGTCCGAACGCCAGGGCGTGGGCAAGCACGGCGCCAAGCTCATGAACGCCGTGGCCAATGCCGACGTGCCCAAGTTCACGCTGATCACTGGCCACGCCTACGGCGCGGCCTACTACGCGCTGTGCGGGCGCGCGCTCAAGCCCAACGCGCTGCTGATGTGGCCCAACGCGCGCGCCGCACTACGCGCCACCATAGGCGCGGCCAGCGGCGCGACCGAGTCCGCCGGCGCCATGGACTGGGCGCGCCAGCTGTGGTGCGACATGGTCATAGACCCCGTGCAAACGCGCCCCGTGCTCGCCGAGCTACTCGCCATGGCCGGGCGCACCCCGGCCAAGGACACGCAGTACGCGGTGTTTCGCATGTGAGTCGCCTCTGCCGCGCCTCTGAGCGGGCGAGGCACAATACGCGGACAGTGCATTGCCTGCGCTTTGTACGGCAGCCGCTGCTGAGCGCGGGCTGTGCTGCCTCCAGCGAGCGCCAAGGATAGGCCTACGATGTCCACTGCTGCATTTTCTGTCTGGACTTACGCAAACAAGGATGCAGCGCGGTGTTTTGCCATGGGGCGAACGCCTTGCCTAACCCCGATTTGCGTGTAAGTCATGTCTGTGTCGTCCGCGTCCCCGCCAGACCCTTCTGCCGTCTCCCCCGCCGCGCGTCAGCAGCGCCAGGCCGAACTCGTGCGCGCCCTGCAGCGCGTCTTGCCCGCGCATATGCTGCTGTGGCATAGCGAAGACACCACGCCCTACGAGTGCGATGGCCTCACGGCCTATCGCCAGCGCCCGCTGGTCGTGTGCCTGCCCGAAACCGAGGCCCAGGTGCAAGCCGTACTGCAAACCTGCCACGCGCTGCAGGTGCCCGTGGTCGCGCGCGGTGCGGGCACGGGGCTCTCGGGCGGGGCGTTGCCGCACGCCATGGGCGTGACGCTCTCGCTCGCGCGCTTCAACCGTATCCTGCAGATCGACCCGCTTGCACGCACCGCGCGCGTGCAGTGCGGCGTGCGCAACCTCGCCATCAGCGAAGCCGCCGCGCCGCACAGCCTGTATTACGCGCCCGACCCGAGCAGCCAGATCGCCTGCACCATCGGCGGCAACGTGGCCGAAAACTCGGGCGGCGTGCACTGCCTCAAATACGGCCTTACGGTGCACAACGTGCTGCGCGTGCGCGGCTTCACCGTCGAAGGCGAGCCCATCGAGTTCGGCAGCGAAGCGCTCGATGCGCCCGGCTACGACCTGCTCGCCGCGGTGATAGGTAGCGAAGGCATGCTGGCCGTGACCACCGAAGTCACGGTGCGCCTGATCCCCAAACCGCAGCTTGCGCGCTGCATCATGGCGAGCTTCGACAACGTGCGCAAAGCCGGCGAGGCCGTGGCCGAAGTGATCGCCGCAGGCATCATCCCGGCCGGGCTGGAGATGATGGACAAGCCCATGACCGCCGCGGTGGAAGACTTCGTGCACGCGGGCTACGACCTCGACGCCGCCGCCATCCTGCTGTGCGAAAGCGACGGCACGCCCGCCGAAGTACAAGAAGAAATCGAGCGCATGACGCAGGTTTTGCTTGCCGCAGGCGCTACCAAAATCGCAGTAAGCCAGTCCGAGGATGAGCGCCTGCGCTTTTGGAGCGGACGCAAGAACGCCTTCCCCGCGAGCGGCCGCATCAGCCCCGACTACATGTGCATGGACTCCACCATCCCGCGCAAGCGCCTGGCCGACATGCTGCAGGCCATCGCCGCGATGGAGCGCAAGTACCAGCTGCGCTGCGTGAACGTGTTCCACGCCGGCGACGGCAACCTGCACCCGCTGATCCTGTTCGACGCCAACGACCCCGACCAGCTGCACCGCTGCGAGCGCTTCGGCGCCGACATCCTCGAAACCAGCGTCGCCATGGGCGGCACCGTGACGGGCGAGCACGGCGTGGGCGTGGAAAAGCTCAACTCCATGTGCGTGCAGTTTTCTGCCGAGGAAAACGCCCAGATGCTCGCCCTCAAAGCCGCCTTCGACCCTGCCGGGCTGCTCAACCCTGGCAAGGTCATCCCCACGCTGCACCGCTGCGCCGAGTACGGCAAGATGCTGGTGCGCGGCGGGCAACTCGCGCACCCGCAGCTGGAGCGGTTTTGAGGCGGAGGTCGGCGTGCCGGGGGAGGAATTGAAAACCGCCCCCAATTTCCCGTCAGGCCATACCGCACTCAGTTCGACAATTCATCACCCTCCAGCGGTTGGCGGCTTTTCACATTCAACAAAAGCTTGGCCAGATCGTCTTTTTGGGCATTCCCGGCGCGCTGTGCAAAAAATTCGGCCGTCTGCAAGGCAGACACCTTCTCGGCAACAGCCACGGTAATGAATTGATTCAAAGAAGCCTGATCTCGCTCGGCCAATAACTTGGCATGCGCATAAAGAGACTCAGGCAGACGCAATGCAAAAGTGCTCATCGCTGCACCTCCATCATCAAAAGCAGTTCGGCAGGGGGCACGACCTGCAAACCAAAACTTGGGGCAATCCGCACAAAGTCACGTGTGTTGTGCGTCACAATGGCCTGGACTTGCCCATTCACGGCCGCCTCAAGCACCATCTCATCGCCCGGATCGCGCAATTGGGGCCGCCAGACGTAGTGCAGCATCACCGGATGCACCCAAACGGCCAGCGCAGAAAGCATGGTGTCAATCTCTGCAGCGCTGAAGCCGTGCAGAGCACGAATCTCATCCCGCTTGAGCACGGATTCATACTCCAGCCAAAGAGCCGTGGATGCCGCGATCTCGATCTTCGCAGTGGCTATGGCTTGCAGCACAGCATACGAGGCGCCTCGGGAACTCGTCAGGCCGGCTACCAGCACATTGGTGTCAAGCAACACACGAATCATGATATTGCCAATGGTATCACCATCATTCTTCGGGGAGGGTGCGGCGCGCTACGGAAAATTTGAGGTCCGAAATGAGGATCGGATCCCAATTTCCCCCATCCGCACCATCCGCCAGCCAAGCAACCGCCCGCTCACCCTCCCAGCACCTCCCGCGCCGCCGCGTACAGCGCCCCCGCGTGCGACAAGGCAAACAGCAGCAGGCCGATCAGCCCGCCCACCAGCGTGCCGTTGATGCGAATGTGCTGCAAATCCGGGCCGAGGTGCAGCTCCAGCAGCTGCGCCATCTCGCGCGCGTCCCAGCGCTGCACGGTGCCTTCGATGTGCTGGGCGAAGAAATCTGAAACCTCGGGCGCCCATTGCACGGCCCAGCGTTCGAGCTGGGCGTCGAGGCGCTCGCGCAGCAGCGCGTCGCCCGCGAGCGCGCGCCCGAGCCACTGGCCCATGCCGGCGATGCGGCGCACGAGCGCCGAATGCTCGTCGGCCAAGTCGCGCTGCAGGCGCGCGCGCAGCCCGCTCCACAGCGACTCCACGTACGCGCCCACCGTGGGGTCGGTCTGCAGGTAACGGCGGATTTCTTCGCCCTTGCGCTCCCAGGCCGGGTCGCTTTGCAGCCGCACGATCAAGCGCTGCAGCGCCTCGTCC
>CAVPUD010000057.1:0-24116 GCA_963708545.1 uncultured beta proteobacterium
CGCGGCCCGGGGGCCGGCCACCACCGCGCCCACGGGCACGCCCGAGCCCAGGCCCTTGGCCAGCGGCATCACGTCGGGCACGATGTCCGCCCACTGGTGCGCAAACCACTTGCCCGTGCGGCCCATGCCGCATTGCACCTCGTCGGTCATGAGCAGCCAGTCGCGCGCGTCGCACAGGCGGCGCAGCTGCTGCAGGTATTCGATGCGCATGGGGTGGATGCCGCCTTCGCCCTGGATGGTTTCGAGGAACACCGCGACCACGTTGGGGTTGCCCGCAGTGGCGTGCTCGAGCGCGGCGATGTCGTTCAACGGCACGCGGATGAAGCCCTCGACCAGCGGGCCGAAGCCGGCCTGCACCTTGGGGTTGCCCGTGGCCGAAAGCGTGGCGATCGAGCGGCCGTGGAAGGCTTTTTCGTACACCACGACTTCGGGTCGTTCTATGCCTTTGTCGTGGCCGAACTTGCGCGCGATCTTGAGCGCGGCCTCGTTCGCCTCCAGGCCCGAATTGCAGAAGAACACGTTGCTCATGCCTGCGTGCTGGGCGAGTTTGGCTGCCAGCGCTTCTTGCAGCGGCACGTGGTAGTAGTTGGAGGTGTGGATCAGCTTGCCGAGCTGCTCCTGCAGCGCCGGCACGAGCTTGGGGTGGTTGTGGCCCAGCGTGTTGACTGCGATGCCCGCGAGCGCGTCGAGGTATTCCTTGCCGTTCACGTCCCACACGCGGCAGCCCTGGCCGTGCGAGAGCGCGATGGGCAGGCGTCCGTAGGTGTTCATCACGTGGGGCGATGCGGCCTCTGTGCAAGCGGTCATGCGCGAATCTCCTGGCGGTGCGGTAAAGACGGCTGCCCATGGCATGCGACACCATAGTGGGCGGGCTGGAAGGCAACGATTCTAGCCAGCCTGAAATGACAGCTCTTATATAAGAGTTAGAATCTTCGCTGCGGTGCAGCATGCAGCGATCCTGCCAAGCTTGCGATTTGCCGCCAACCAATCCAACCCCGATGGTTTCCCCTGCCGCCAAAGAAGTCTTCATCCTGGGCATCACCCAGGAAGGCAAGACTTTTCGCCCCAGCGACTGGGCCGAGCGCTTGGCGGGCGTGATGAGCCAGTTCCGCCCCGGCGGCGCCACGCCAGGCAGCCACCTGAGCTACTCTCCTTGGTGCATCCCGACCACGCTCAACGGCGTGAAATGCGTGGTGGTGGACAGCGCGCTGCGCGAACACGAGCCCATGGCCTGGAATTTCGTGCTGAATTTTGCGCGCGACAACCAGTTGCAGACGGTCGAAGGCTGCCTGCTGCCCGATGCCGCCACCCCACCCGAAGCGCAGCCCACGTCAAACAGGGCCGCAGCCCCTGCGCCGGCCGATCCGGCTGCGGGCTGATCAGATCGCCTTCTGAATCCACCAGCCGCGAAACAGATACGGCAGCCGCGGCCCCTGGCGGTCGGACACGCCGCCCTTGTCTTCCACGCTCACGGCAAGCTCCACCGCGCCTTGCAGCGCCTGCGGCTGCACGGGGATTTGCAGCGTCTGGTATTTGCTCAGCACCAGGCCCAGCGAGCGCGGCGGATTTTTGCCGTCCAGCGCCCACAGCTGCATGCTGTCTTCGGGCCCTTCGCGCACGGCGTTGAGGCGCTGCACTTGCAAGGCATGGGCCTTGGGATCGTAGGTGACGAGCAGGGCCGGGCGTTGTTGCTCATCGACGAGCACGGCCACGTAATGCACCTGCGGCAGCGCCACGATCTTGGCCTGCAAGTGGCGGACTTGCGCCTTGAGCTGCTCATAGAGGCTCGCGCTCGTGGCCCAACCGAGCGCTAACGCGATCAGTAGCGCGATGCTGAGCACGCGCCACCAGGGGCTCACACGGCGTGAAAGTGATGAGGACGACGAGGACGATGAGGAAGGCGAAGGTGACGACGGGCCGAAGGGCGCCGCCGGCGTTTCGGGGTGCGCGCCGGCGGGCGGTGGTGCGGGGGAATCTGTCATGACACGAGTGCAAAAAAGCGTGGTGCAATATCCGAGTATGCCTGCGGCAAGAACCGGCCCGCGGGCGCACAATGGCAAAAGTAGCCACAAAGCTTTGCGGGCCGTGCATGTGCTGCTACAGAAATTTTCCCACCACAGGAGTTCCCATGGACTTGATCGAACGCTTGCAATGGCGCTACGCCACGAAAAAGATGGACCCGACGAAAAAAGTGCCCCGGGAAAAGGTCGAGCGCATTCTGGAGGCCGTGCGCCTGGCGCCCACTTCCAGCGGGCTGCAGCCGTTCGAGGTCATCGTCGTGACGAATGTGCAGCTGCGCGAAAAAATCCAGGCCATCGCCAACGGTCAGACGCAAATTGGCGACGGTTCGCACCTGCTGGTGTTTGCCGCCTGGGACGATTACACCGCCGAGCGCATCGATGCCGTGTTCGACCACACCAACGCCGAACGCGGCGGCAAGAACGAAGGCTGGGAGGCCTACCGCCAGATGCTGCTCGCGCGCTATCCGCAGCGCGGCGCCGATGTCAACTTCCAGCATGCGGCGCGCCAGGCCTACATCGGCCTGGGCGTGGCGCTGGTCGCGGCGGCGTTCGAGGACGTGGACAGCACGCCCATGGAAGGTTTCGATGCCGACGCGCTCGACGCCCTGCTGAACCTGCGCGCACGCGGCCTGCGCAGCGTGGCCATCATGCCGCTGGGCTACCGCGATGCGGCCAACGACTGGCTGGTGGCGCTCAAAAAAGTGCGTCGTCCGCACGAAGAGTTCATCTCCTGGGTGGAGTGAGCGGCGGCGCGGCGCAGGGTGCCCAAGGACGCCGAAAGGTGGCGCAGGGTGGCAGCAGTGCGCATGCAAAAATCCGCCCCCGCCATGCCTGATTCCGCAGCACCTCCCCCGCGCCCGTCCTGGCGGCAGACTTTGCACATTTATCTGGAGCCAGCCAGCTTGCGCATGCTGGCGCTGGGCTTTGCGGCGGGTCTGCCGCTGCTGCTGGTGCTGGGCACGCTGAGTTTTCGGCTGCGCGAGGCGGGCATAGACCGCAGCACCATAGGCTACCTGAGCTGGGTGGGCCTGGCCTATGGCTTCAAGTGGTTGTGGGCGCCGCTCGTGGACTGGCTGCCGCTGCCGCTGCTCACGCGCCTGCTCGGGCGGCGGCGCAGCTGGCTGCTGTTGGCGCAGGCCGTGGTGGTGGCGGGGCTGGTGGGCATGGCGTTTGCCGATCCGCGCCAGGCGCTCGGCCCCATCGTGGGCTGCGCACTCGCCGTGGCCTGGGGCTCGGCCACGCAGGACATCGCGCTCGACGCCTTTCGCATCGAATCGGCCGACGCGCGCGTGCAGGGCGTGCTCGCCGCGGCCTACCAGACGGGCTACCGCCTCGCGATGATCTGGGCTGGAGCGGGCGTGCTCTGGATCGCCGCGCGCGCGCAAGCCGATGGCGTCGGCGCAGCGCTGGCACAAGGCACGGCGGGCTATGACCACGGCGCCTGGTGCACGGCCTACCTGGTGATGGCGGCGTCCATGGCGCTGGGCATGCTTACGGTGCTGCTCTCGCCCGAGCCCGCGCCGCTCGCACCCGCACCCGTGCAAAACCTCTCTGCCTGGCTGCGCGGCGCGGTGGTTGAGCCCTTTGCCGACTTCTGGCGCCGCTACCGCTGGCAGGCGGGCCTGATCCTCGCGCTGATCGCCGTCTATCGCATCAGCGACGTGGTCATGGGCATCATGGCCAATCCGTTTTATGTCGATCTGGGCTTCAGCAAGGACGAGGTTGCCGCCGTCACCAAGGTCTATGGCGTGGCAATGACGCTGCTGGGCGCCTTCGTCGGCGGTGCGCTGGCGCTGCGCCTGGGCGTGATGCGCGTACTCATGCTCGGCGCGGTGCTGAGCGCGGGCAGCAACCTGCTGTTCGCCTGGCTGGCTGGCCACGGGCACGACCTGCGTGCGCTCGTGGCCGTGGTCTCGGCGGACAACCTCGCGGGCGGCGTCGCGTCTTCGGCCTTCGTCGCGTACCTGTCGGGCCTGACGAACGTGCGCTACTCGGCCACGCAGTACGCGTTGTTCAGCTCCATCATGCTGCTGCTGCCCAAGTTCGTCGCGGGCTTTTCGGGGCGCTACGTGGACGCCTTCGGCTACGCGCAGTTTTTCACCGCCACGGCGCTGCTGGGCGTGCCCGTGCTGCTGCTGGTGTGGCTCGCGGCGCGCTACAGCCGCCCGGAGTGAACCTTTGCGTCCGCCATTTCAAGGGTAAAAATGGCTTGCAGCGCTTGATGAATAAGCGCAAGAAGCTACATTCGTGATAGCACTCGAACAGCCTCAGTGCGCATGCCCATGCGCGCCATGCACGTGGCGGTGCGCGATCTCTTCGGGCGTGGCGGGGCGCACGGCGGTGACCTTGCAGGCAAAGCGCAGCGCCTGGCCCGCGAGCGGGTGGTTGCCGTCGAGGTGCACCACGGGGCCTTTGATCTTCACCACGTGGAATATCTGACGCTCGCCTGCGTCGTTCACGCCCTCGAGCTGGCCGCCCACCTTCACGCCGGGCGGAAATTCGGTCTTGGGGATGGTGCGCACCAAGCGCTCGTCGCGCAGGCCGAAGGCCTCTTCGGGGCTCAGCTCGAGCGCGGCACTGAAGCCCACGCTCTGGCCTTCGAGCGCGGCCTCGACCTTGGGGAGCAGGTTGCCATAGCCACCGTGCAAATAGGCCAGCGTGCCTGCATCGAGCGGTTTGCCCTGCACGCTGGTGATGCGGTAGCTCAGCGTGACGGCGGTGTTTTGCGTGATTTGCATCGGAGAGAAAAGCAGATGAACGATGGATGCCCGGCGCAGCGCGCGGGCCGGAAGGCGCATTGTCGGTGAAGGCCCCGGCCGATGGGGCGGCCGATGCGTTCACGCACGCGCCGCACGCTGGACGCCGCTTGCATCTCAGCGCAATTAGCTGCCAGGCGCTACCCGCGCTGCCCAGCGTTGCCGTGCAAACCTCAACCCGGCAGGCTGTCCACCTGCGCCCCCGGATGGCGCGCGAAGCGCCGCGCCTGCGCGCCATGCACCGGCGCGCTCGTGGGCCAGGGCCAGCCGCCGAATTGGGTGCGCCGGTAGTCCTCTATGGCCTGGTGGATTTCGGCGCTCGTGTTCATCACGAAGGGCCCGTACTGCGCCACGGGCTCGCCGATCGGCCGGCCCTGCAGCAGCAGGCATTCGACCGTCGATGCGCCCGTGTTGCTGAGCAGCCAATCCTGCCCCGTGTGCAGCTCGAGCGCGACGTGTGCCTGCACTTCCTGGGGGCCGACGCGCAGGCGCTCGCCTGCAAAAAAGTAGAGCATGCGCCGCGTCTGCGCGTGGCGTGCCGCAGGCAGCAGCCACTGTGCGCCGGGCGCGAGCTGCAGCGTCCAGATCGCCACATCGGCCTCGGGCTGCGCGGCCCAGGATTCGGGCGGTGGCGGCAATGGATCAACTGCACCCGGCAGCGCACCCGCGATCAGCGTGACCGTGCTCGTGCGGCCCTGCGCGTCGCGCTGCACGCGCTGCGGGATGCGCTCGCGCCAGAACATGGTGAAGTGCGGCGCCGCCATCTTCTGGCGCGCGGGCAGGTTGAGCCAGATCTGCAGCAGCTCCAGCGGGTTGGGTGCGCTGGTGTCGAGCAGCGGAAACATCTCGGCGTGCACGATGCCGCGCCCGGCCGTGAGCCACTGCACGTCGCCCGCGCCAAAGCGCGCCGCCGCGCCGAGCGAATCGGCATGGTCCACGAAGCCGCGGCGCATGATAGAGACCGTCTCGAAGCCGCGGTGCGGATGCGCCGGAAAGCCCGGCACGCTGCTGCCGTGGTACATGCTCCAGCCGTCCTGACGGCTGAAATCGTTGCCGATCTGCCGCCCCGCGAGCGACGCCGCAGGCCCGAAGGCGCCGTTGCCCGCCGGGTAGGCGTCGTCGTGGTGCGCGCAGAACAGGAACGGATCGATGGTGGGCCACAGCGGACCCAGCGTCTGGGTTTGCAGGATAGGGGACATGGCGGACTTTGCGATGCGTCAGAGACCCGCATGATTGCAGATCACTTTGGCCTTTGGCGCCTTGTGGCCAAGCCGCGCCGCTGCGCCTATGGCTCTATGGCGCGCGCACACCGGCCGGGTCGGTGACGAGGCATCGCCCGGCTACGCGCCCGCGCCCCAAAAAGCGCAAGGGCAAGGAAGCACACCCTGCCCCCTCGCCCCCACTCCGTACCAACGCCACGGCGGAGAGCGCCGCAGCACCCCCGCGCGGCGAATCCATCAAGCCGCAGCGACAGCCCCTGCCCCCGACGGCTTGCGCATGCGGCGCGCAGCGCCACCCAAGCCGAGAGCCGAGAGGAAGAGCCAAGCCGCGCCTGGCAGGGGGACGGCATTCACGCTCGAATAGGCGCGATAGTTGCTCAAAGCGCCACCGGTCAGACCGCTGATTGTGAAGCTGCTGGTAGGTATGGCCCAGTGAAAAAACAACTCGCCCTTACCAAGGTGCACCGCCAGGTAGTCAAATGCACTGGTGGTGCTGAACGAGTAAGTGCCCGAGGTAGGCCCCGAAACACTTGCACCACTACAGCTCGTGCCATCCGAGTTGCAGTCCGCTGCCACGCTCAAGGCACTTGGCGCCACGCTGAACTGGGTGGCGAGGTAGTTCAAGATGACATTCGGGTTTTGCGGCGTCAGGTTGCTGTCGTAGTACCGAACGTCGCCGGTGCTCAGGCCGTCAGGGGTGACGGTCAGGTTGGTCTCCTTATTTTTATAGGCGACCGTAAAGCTGTTGCCACCTGTGACCGTAGGCTGTGTCCACGTATCCGCATGGCTTACGGCGGCGGCAGACACCAAGATGGCGGCGCACAGGGGACGAAAAATGGCGTTCATGGCGAACTCCTTCTCTTTCACATTCAGTGAGGTCCACTGTAAAGCTCTGCGGCACGGAAGGCGATAGCCCGAACGGATGGATCGCCTGCCCTGCGCCTGGGCCAGGACGTGGCCCGTTTGGCTGCTACAGGCTGCGCTGCCCCACCGTCCCACCCCCGCAGAACCTGTTCATGGTCTTTTCATGAACAGCCTCTCAGGCCGCAGCCGGCTGCGGCCGGCACACGCTGCCGAGCAACGCCACGAGCACGGACGCGGCCAGCGGTCCCAGGCTCAGCAGCGTGAGGCCCAGGCCGAAGCCGCCCGAGTGCTCCTTGGCCCAGCCGATGATGTAGGGGCCGACGAAGCCGCCGAGCGCGCCCACCGAGTTGATCATGGCAAACGCGCCGGCAAGCGCGCTGCCCTTGAGGTAGAGCTGCGGCAGCGTCCAAAAGCCCCCGGTCGAGCCCATGATGCCCGCGGCGCCGAGGCTCAGCGCGGCGATGGCGAGCGCCGGGTTCGTGGTGCCACCTGCGATCCACAGCCCCAGCGCGCCCGCGAGCAGCCCCGCAATGGCCACCGAAAAACGCCGCCCCGTGCGATCGACGTAGCGCCCGAGCGTGATGATGGCGACCAGTGCGACGATGAAGGGAATGGCCGAAATGAAGCCCGTCTGCAGCGTAGAGGCGCCAAAGCCGCGCACGATCTGCGGCACCCAGAAGATGATGCCGAAGCTGCCGATCAGGCCGCCGAAGTAGGCCAGGCTCAAGAAAATGACGGGCAAGGACAGTAGCCCGTCGCGCAGGCTGCTGCGGTGCTGCGGCGTGGCCTGCTGGCTCTCGCGCGCGAGGGCGGCTTCGAGCGCCTGCGCTTCGTCGGGGCGCAGCCAGGCGGCGTCGCGCGGGCGATCGGGCATGAGCCGATACACGGCAAAGCCCGCGAGCAGCGTGGGCAGCCCTTCGAGGATGAACATCCACTGCCAGTTTTTCAGGCCCCACAGGCCATGCAAAGACTCCATGCCCAAAATGGCGCCCGACACCGGGCCGCTGAGGATCAGCGCCACGGGCATGGCCGCCATGATGAAGGTGCTCATGCGGCCCCGGTACGCGGCTGGAAACCAGTAGGTCAGGTACAGAAACAAGCCCGGCAGCAGGCCGGCTTCAGCCATGCCGAGCAGAAAGCGCAGCGCGAAGAACGAGTTGGCACCGCTCGTGAAGGCCATGAGCACGGCCACGCAGCCCCAGGCGATGGTGAGCGGCGCGCGCCGATCTTCTCGATCATCATGTTGCTCGGCACTTCGAACAATACGTAACCGAAGAAGAAAAAGCCCACGCCCAGGGCATAGACGGTGGGTGTGAAGCCCAAGTCCTTGTTCATGCCCAGCGCCGCGAAGCTCACGTTCGCGCGGTCAAGGAAGCTCAGCAGGAACAGCAGGGCGAGAAAGGGCATGAGCCGCCGCGCCGCCTTGGCGACGACGGGTTGAACCCAGATTGTCCATTAGGCGGTGCTTCGCACCTACGCGGGCGCTGGCGGACGGCTGCCGGTCATTTTGGCCGCTGCTTCGGCGCCCATGGCACCGGCCATGGGCTTCTCAGCCGCGACCAAACTGCCACGCCAGCCGCCTCGCCATCGTCCCGCGTCCTAATGGACAATCTGGGTTGAACTGGAGTGGCCGCTATGGGTGTGCTCGCAGACGAAAGGGTTGATGGTGCGGCACAGTGTCCAGCAAGCGCGCCGATCCGGCGATGCGGGTTTACCCCAGATTGTCCGGGCCGCGCCAATCCTCTCAGCCCGCCCAGGCGGCGCGCAGCAGCGCGGACGGGTCGCTCGTGCCGCTGCTGATGCCCGTGACTGGCCCCCAGTCGGGGTCGAAGCGGCTGCTGATGAAGGCGGCGGCGGCCTCGGCGCTCGCGTGCTGCAGCATCAGGCAGGCCTGCGCGGCGAGCGCCAGGCGCTGGGTGAAGCGGCGCGCCTGGCGTTCGAGCTCGGCGGGCGGCTGCGCAAGGGCGGCGCGCAATTGGCGCACCTGCGCCTGCAGCTGCGACGCGGCGGCGGCCGTGGCCACGTCGTGCAGGTGCGCGAGCAGGCGCTGCGCGTCCTCGGGCTGGCGCGCGATGGCACGCAGCACGTCCAGGCACATCACGTTGCCCGAGCCCTCCCAGATCGAATTCACCGGCGCCTCGCGGAACAGCCGGCCCATGGGGCCGCTGGTTTCGACGTAGCCGTTGCCGCCCCAGACCTCCATGGCCTCGCCGGTCAGGCCCACCGTGCGCTTGCAGACCCAGAACTTGGCTGCGGGCGTCATGATGCGCCGCCACGCGCCGTCGAGCGCATCGTCGGAGCCAAAGCGCCCGGCCAGGTCCATGGCCAACAGCGTCGCGGCCTCGGATTCGAGCGCGAGGTCGGCGAGCAGCTCGGTCATCATGGGCTGCTCGGCGAGCGCGCGGCCGAAGGCGTGGCGGTGGCGCGCGTAGTGCAGCGCCTGCACCAAAGCCTGGCGCAGCAGCCCCGCGCTCGAGAGCGCGCAATCGAGCCGCGTGTAGGTGGCCATTTCGATGATGGTGGGGATGCCGCGCCCCTCCTCGCCCATGCGCACGCCCCAGGCCTCGTGGAACTCGACCTCGCAGCCGCTGTTGGAGCGGTTGCCCACCTTGTCCTTGAGGCGCAGCAGGTGGATCGGGTTCTTGCTGCCGTCGGGGCGCCAGCGCGGCACGAAAAAGCAGCTCGGGCCGTGCGCGTCGGTGCGCGCGAGCACGAGGTGGCCGTCGCACATGGGCGCCGAGAAAAACCATTTGTGCCCCGTGAGCAGGTACTCGTCGCCCCAGGGGCCGCTGCCCGCGGGCACGGCGCGCGTGGTGTTGGTGCGCACGTCGCTGCCGCCCTGCTTTTCCGTCATGCCCATGCCGACCGCGATGGAGCGCTTTTGCACGAGCGGAATGTCGCGCGCGTCGTGTTCGAGCGACGCCAGCAGCGGCGCGGTGAGCGCGTACAGCGGCGCATTGCGGCGCAGCACCGGGATGCAGGCCTTGGTCATGGTGGTCGGGCAGGCCGAGCCGGCCTCGATCTGGCTGTGCATGAACAGCGACGCGCCGTAGGCCGTCCAGGCCGAGGGGCGCGCGTCGGTGAAGGGCAGGTTGGCGATGCCGTTGCGCCGCGCGATCGCCATGATCTGGTGCCACGCGGGGTGGAACTTGATCTGGTCGATGCGCTGGCCCAGGGGCGCAAAGGCGACGAGCTCGGGCGCGTAGCGGTTCGCGTCCTCGGCCGCGCGCAGCGTGGCCTCGGCGCCATACTCGGCGCCCTGGCGCAGCAGCTCAGCCTCGCGCCACTGCGCCCCGCCACGCGCCACGGCGCGGCGCAGCACGGGGTCAGTGCTGTAGAGGTTGTAGTCCTTGAGCTCCGGCACCTGGTTGTCGGGGTGGACGCCCACTTCGGGGCTGGCGAGGGTGGCGGTCATGGGGTCTCCTGGTAGTGGATACTGGTGCCGGAAAATTCTATGGGCCAACGCCGTCCGAGGTGTTCGGATTCATGAAGCCCCGCCGCACCCCCACAAACCGCAGAAGAAGGCCGCGCCAGTCGCGCGCCTTACACACCGCCCGCGCGCTGCAGGAGGCCTTTGTTCGGCTTTTGGTCGAAAAAGACTATGCCGACGTGACCATCCGCGAGATCGTGGCGCTGGCGGGCACGGGGCTGGGGAGCTTCTACGAATACTTTGCCAGCAAGCAGGACCTCGCGCGCGTGAGCCTGCACCTGCGCACCAAGTCCCTGCTGCTTGCGCAGCACGCCGCCGTGACGCAGCACGCCGGGCAGTCGCTGGACGCGATCGTCGATGCCGTGGTGGCAGCGCAGCTCGTCGCGCACAGCGGCCCGCCCAAGGAATGGACGGCGCACTACCTGCTCGAACGCCACCACTCGAACGCTGCCGCGTACCGCAAAATGTACGAGCGCTTCATCGGCGCCTGGATGGGCGCGTTCGAGGCGGCCAGTGACTTGCCGCCGCACTTCCCCCGACGCGAGGCCGCGCAGGTCTGCCAGGCCATTTTGTACGGCCTGTTCGCACACGCCTACCTCAGCGCCGACCCCGCGCCGGACTGCGAACTGCTCGCGCGGCAGGCGCGCACAGCCTTGCACGCTTATCTGGGTAGCGTGTGCGGGAGGCTTAGCGTGTGCGGGAGGCTTTCAGATTAATGGTCTTTTTTGCCGTTTATGCAGACACACTAAGCACAAACAGCTATTTAAAACAAAGCGGTTATCCGTTCGGCGGCTGCAGATACAGCTGCGCCAGCTTGGCGCGCGCCGCGGCGTTCAGGCCGAGCACGCGCTCCAGGTAGGGCTCTGGGCCGCCGTATTCGGCGTCGATCACGCGCAGCGCGGCGTCGAGGAAATCTTCGCGCACGAACCAGATCACCTCTAGCACTTCGCGCGGCGTGCTGGACGAGGCGAGGAACGGCGGGCGATAGAGCGCGTTGGTCAGCAGGTAGTCCTGCATTACCACATCGCGCGGCACGCCCAGCGCGAGCAGGATCAGCGCGGCGGCAAAGCCCGTGCGGTCCTTGCCCGCGGTGCAGTGAAAGACCAGCGGCGCGTCGCTCGCCAGCAGCAGTTGCAGCAGCTCGGCAAAGCGCGGCGCGTTGTCGTGCACGAAGGCGCGGTAGGTGTCCTGCATGAGCCGCACGGTCTCGGCCGGCGTGGGCGCGCTGCCTTTTTGCAGTAGCTCCTGCACACGATGCACCATCGTGGGCTCGATGTGCAGCGCGTACTGCGCCACGCCCGGCAGCGTGTAGGGCTGTGCGGCGCGCTCGTGCACCCCGCGTAAGTCCACCGCGCGTGCGATGCCCAGCTCTGCGAGCCGCTGCTGGTCGGCGGGCGTGAGCGCGCCGAGCTGGTCCGAGCGGAACAGCCGGCGCCACTTCATGGGCCGCCCTTGCAAGCCAGGGTAGCCGCCGAGGTCGCGGAAGTTCGTCAGCCCTTCGAGCGCCAGGGCGCGCGGCGGGGCGGCTGGGTCAGGCGCGGGCACGGGCGGCGTGCCAGCGGGGGCAGAGGGTGTGGTGGGCGAAGTCATGCCGGTATTTTGACGGTTTGTGTTTTGCGCGGAAATGTCAGCCGCATGGCGATAATGCGCGCCATGCCGAACCGCTGGAAACCCAATGTCACCGTGGCGGCGCTGATCGAGCGCGACGGCCGCTTTTTGCTCGTCGAGGAAGATACGGCCGACGGCCTGCGCTTCAACAACCCGGCGGGGCACCTGGACCCGGGCGAGTCGCCGATCGAAGCCTGCGTGCGCGAGGTGCTCGAGGAGACGGCCTACGACTTCACGCCCACGGCGCTGGTGGGCGTTTACCTCAACCGCTTCCGGCGCACGCGCACGGGCGACGACATCACCTACCTGCGTTTCGCCTTTGCGGGCACGGTGGGCACGCACCACGATTGGCGCCAGCTCGACGAGGGCATCGTGCGCGCGCTGTGGCTCACGCCCGACGAAATCCGCGCTTGCGCCGAGCGCCACCGCAGCCCGGTGCTGCTGCAGTGTCTGCAGGATTACCTGGGCGGACAACGTTACCCGCTCGAACTGATCCACACCGACGCGAGCGTGTGGAACGGCGGCGCTTGATGGGCAAAGCCTGACGCGGCAGCCTCTGCGCCTGCCATCGGCACGGCGCGGGATCATCCTAAATCCGGCAGTTGAGCGCGCCCGAGCGTGTCGTCATCGGGTGCACTGGCAAGGCGAAAACCGCAGCCATGGCGGATGCCATGGCGAGGATTTGCAACGCGGCCAGCGTGCCCGAGGGCGGCGCGATCGGGTGCGCAGCGCTCTGACCCGATGGGTGCGTCTCGCAACGTAAAAATCATTTGAAAAATCAAAGAGTTGCATACAAAATGCAGCGGTCAACTGCCGGATTTAGGATAATCCCCGCCCATGCACAAATACCGCGTCGTCGTGGGCCTCTCGGGCGGGGTGGATTCCGCCGTGTCGGCCTACCTTCTGAAGCAGCAGGGGCACGAGGTCGTCGGCATCTTCATGAAAAACTGGGAGGATGATGACGACAGCGCATACTGCGCGTCGAACATCGACTTCGTCGATGCCGCGGCCGTGGCCGACGTGCTGGGCATAGAGATCGAGCATGTCAACTTTGCCGCCGAATACAAAGACCGCGTGTTTGCCGAATTTTTGCGCGAGTACGAGGCCGGGCGCACGCCCAACCCCGACGTGCTGTGCAACGCCGAGATCAAGTTCAAGGCCTTTCTCGAGCACGCCATGCGCCTGGGCGCAGAAAAAATCGCCACCGGCCACTACGCGCGCGTGCGCCAGAACCCGGCCAGCGGGCTGTTCGAGCTACTCAAGGGGCTGGATGCCGGCAAAGACCAGAGCTATTTTCTGCACCGCCTGAACCAGGCGCAGCTGGCCAAGACCTTGTTCCCCGTGGGCGAGTTGCAAAAAGCCGAGGTGCGCCGCATCGCGGCCGAGATCGGGCTGCCGAACGCGCAGAAAAAGGACTCGACCGGCATTTGCTTCATCGGCGAGCGGCCGTTTCGTGAATTCTTGCAGCGCTACCTGCGCCACACGCCCGGCCCCATCCTCGACGACAAGGGGCGCAAGCTCGGCGAGCACGTGGGCCTGAGCTTTTACACCCTGGGCCAGCGCCAGGGCCTGGGCATAGGCGGCGTCAAGGAACGCGGCGCGCAGCGCGGCGGCGCTGTGCATGCGCCCTGGTTCGTCGCGCGCAAGGAGCTGGCCACCAACGTGCTGCGCGTGGTGCAGGGGCACGACCACCCGTGGCTGCTCTCGCAGCGCCTGGACGCGCAAGACGCCAGCTGGATCGCCGGCCAGCCACCCGCGCCGGGCGCCTACGCGGCCAAGACGCGCTACCGCCAGCCCGACGCCGCGTGCACGCTGGTGCACACGCAGGGCGATCAGTTCCGCCTCGCATTCGCCACGCCGCAGTGGTCCGTCACGCCCGGCCAGAGCGCCGTGCTCTACGCGGGCGAGGTGTGCCTGGGCGGCGGGGTGATTGCGGCGACCGAACCAGCGTAACGGCACGCCCAAAATCCGACTATTGATCCGGCCCTGTGAAGTTTGAACCGTTCGCCCTGAGCCTGTCGAAGGGCTTCGACAGGCTCAGCCCGAACGGAATTTGAGATTTCATCGGGCCGGATCAATAGTCAGTCTGGCGCTCCGCCCTCTCCCTGCGCTCCGTCCGCTCCGCGCGCGAGCACCGGCGCGAGCGCCTGGCCCGTGGGGATCGCCAGTTGCGCGACGGCTTCGGGCGTGCCCGCGGCGGTGATGCGCCCGCCCTCGGCGCCGCCCTCGGGGCCCAGGTCTATGACCCAGTCGGCCTCGGCGATCAGGTCCAGGTCGTGCTCTATCACGATCACGCTGTGGCCGTGATCGACCAGGCGGTGCAGCACATCGATGAGCAGGCGCACGTCGGCCATGTGCAGGCCCACGGTGGGTTCGTCGAGCACGTAGAGCGTGTGCGGCGCCTTTTGCCCACGGCGCCCGACCTCGTCGCGCACCTTGCTGAGCTCGGTCACGAGCTTGATGCGCTGCGCCTCGCCGCCCGAGAGCGTGGGGCTGGGCTGGCCCAGCGTGAGGTAGCCCAGCCCCACGTCCTGGAGCAGCTGCAGCGGGTGCGCGATGCTGGGCATGCTGGCGAAGAATTCCACCGCTTCATCGACTTCCATGCGCAGCACGTCGCCAATGCTTTTGCCGCGCCAGCGCACCGTGAGCGTCTCGGGGTTGAAGCGCGCGCCGTGGCAGGCTTCGCACGGCACTTTCACGTCGGGCAAAAAGGCCATGCCTATGGTGCGTATGCCCTGGCCCTCGCAACTCGTGCAGCGCCCCGCGCTGGTGTTGAACGAAAAGCGCCCCGGGCCCCAGCCGCGCGCCTTGGCTTCGAGCGTTTCGGCAAACAGCTTGCGCACCGTGTCCCAAAAACCGATGTAGGTCGCGGGGCAGCTGCGCGGCGTCTTGCCTATGGGGGTCTGATCGACTTCGAGCACGCGGTCTATGCTCTCGAAGCCCGCGAGCCCCGTGCAGCCCACGAGCGCCGGCGCGCGCCCCGCGTCCATGGCCTCGCGCCCGGCGCGCGTGCTGCGCTGCTGCACCCAGGCTTGCACGTTGCGCAGCAGCACTTCGCGCGCGAGCGTCGATTTGCCCGAGCCGCTCACGCCCGTGACCGCGACGAGGCGGCGCAGCGGCACGCGCACGTCGAGCTGCTGCAGGTTGTGCAGCTGCGCGCCGTACAGCCTGAGCCACTCGGCGGGCTGCATGTTTTTGGAGTCAAATTCGGCTTTTGTCCTTATGTAGACTGCGTTGGCAGCTTCTTTATCAGTAGCATTTTGCGTGCCTGCAGAGCGCCCGCCATCCCAGGCCGGATCGGGCAGCACGGGCCGGCGCGGCCGCAGCGGGTGGCGCATGGCGTGCAGCAGGTAGCGCCCGGTTTGCGATGTGGGTTCGGCGGCCAGGTCTTGCACGCTGCCTTGTGCCACCAGGCGCCCGCCGCGCCGGCCCGCGCCGGGGCCTATGTCGATGAGGTGGTCGGCGGCGCGCAGCGTGTCCTCGTCGTGCTCGACCACCACCAGTGTGTTGCCCTGGTCGCGCAGCTGTTGCAGGGCGCGCAGCAGCATGCGGTTGTCGCGCGCGTGCAGGCCTATGGTGGGCTCGTCGAGCACGTAGCACACGCCCTGCAGGTTGCTGCCGAGCTGCGCCGCGAGCCGGATGCGCTGCGCCTCGCCGCCGCTGAGCGTGGGCGCGCCGCGCTCCAGCGTGAGGTAGCCCAGGCCCACTTCTTCGAGGAAGGCGAGGCGGCTCTGGATCTCGGGCAGCAGGTCGCGCGCGATCTCGGCCGCGCGGCCTTGCAGGCGCAGCCCCGCGCACCAGCGGCGCAGCGCGCGCACGCTCTGGCGCGCGAGGGTGGTGATGGCGATGCCGGCTGCACCGGCGGTGGCGTCGGTGGCGGCGGTGGCGGCGGTGGCGGCGGTGGCGGCGGTGGCGGCAGTGGCGGCAGTGGCGTCGGTGGTGGCAAGCGGTTCGGCGCCCGGCAGTTCCAGCAGCACCGCGCGCGCCGTGGCGTTCAGGCGCGTGCCCTGGCAGCTGGGGCACACGGTGTCGGCCAGGTCTTCGACTTCGGGCTCGGCAAAGGTCTGTTCGCGGCCCTTGGCGTCGTCGGCGCGCTGCGAGTCGTCGAACAGCTTGCGCTGCTCCTTGCTCAGCAGCACGCCCGTGCCCACGCAGTCGGGGCACCAGCCGTGCTTGCTGTTGTACGAAAACAGGCGCGGGTCGAGCTCGGCATAGCTGGTCGCGCACACCGGGCAGACGCGCGTGGTGGAAAACACCTGCAGCGTGCCGACCGCGGCCGTGGAGGCGCCTGCGGCCAGCGCCTCGGCCAGGCCGTCGAGCGGCGCGAGCACGTGCAGCACGCCCTTGCCGAATTCGAGCGCGCGCGCCAGCCCTTGGCGCAGCAGGTCTTCTGCCTCGGGCGCCACGAGCAGGCTCAGCACCGGCAGCTCGATGCGATGTTCTTTGAAGCGATCGAGGCGCGGAAATGGCGCCGTGGGCACGAATTCGCCATCCACGCGCAAGTGGCTGTAGGCGCGCGCGCGCGCCCATTCGGCGAGCTCGGTGTAAATGCCCTTGCGCCCCTGCACCAGCGGCGCGAGCAAGCCGATGTGCTGGCCGCGATATTGCCGCAGCAGCTGCGCGGCGATGCGCTCGGGCGTTTGCGGCTGCACCGCGGCGCCGTCGTGGATGCAGTGCTGCACGCCGAGCTTGACGTAGAGCAGGCGCAGGAAATGCCAGATTTCCGTGCTCGTGCCCACTGTGCTCTTGCGCCCGCCGCGCGAGAGGCGCTGCTCTATCGCCACCGTGGGCGGGATGCCATAGACCGCATCGACTTCGGGCCGGCCCGCGGGCTGCACGATGCTGCGCGCGTAGGCGTTGAGGCTTTCGAGGTAGCGGCGCTGGCCCTCGTTGAACAGGATGTCGAAGGCCAGCGTCGATTTGCCCGATCCGCTCACGCCGCTGACCACGTTGAAGCGCCCGCGCGGAATCTGCACGCTCAGGTGCTGCAGGTTGTGCTCGGTGGCGTTCACGATTTCTATGGTGTTTTTGGCCTCTATCGACCGTCCTGCTTGCGCTTGCAGCTCCTGTTTCAGGAGTTCTGGCGCGGCCTCCTGCACGGCGCCTGAGCCCAGGCCCAGCGTCTGGTCGTAGTCGCGCAAGGCTCTGCCGGTATGCGAGCTCGGGTGCTGGCGCAGGTCTTCGGGCGTGCCCTCGGCCACGATGCGCCCGCCCGCGTCGCCGCCCTCGGGGCCCAGGTCGATCAGCCAGTCGCTCGCGCGGATCACGTCGAGGTTGTGCTCGATCAGGATCAGCGAATGCCCCGCGTCCAGGAGCTTCCTCAGCGCGCGCATGAGCTTGGCGATGTCGTCGAAGTGCAGCCCCGTGGTGGGCTCGTCGAACAAAAACAGCGTGCCCTTGCGCGCGAGCGGCTGGCGGCTCGCCGACGCGCTCTTGGTCGCCTGCGCCAGAAAGCCCGCGAGCTTCAGGCGCTGCGCCTCGCCGCCGCTCAGCGTGGGCACGGGCTGCCCCAGCGCCAGATAACCGAGCCCCACGTCCACGAGCGGCTGCAGCATGCGCAGCACCTCGCGCTCCTGCGCAAACACCTGCACCGCCTCGGCCACCGTCAGCTCCAGCACCTGCGCCACGTTCAGGCGCCTGAAGGGCAAATCGCGCAAATTGGGGTCAGATTCCAATTTCGTCCCGCTTTCGAGGTCGCCGGAATAATTGGAATCTGACCCCAATTTCCCCAGTTTCTGTGGCGCGCCCGGAGCGTCGGCAAAATTGGAATCTGACCCCAATTTCCGCTCGATCGTGACTTCGAGGATTTCGGGGCGGTAGCGTTGGCCGTTGCAGTCGGGGCAGCGCAGATAGACGTCGCTGAGGAATTGCATCTCGACGTGCTCGAAGCCCGAGCCGCCGCAGGTGGGGCAGCGGCCGTCGCCGCTGTTGAAGCTGAACTTGGTGGCGGTGTAGCTGCGCTGGCGCGCGAGCGGGGCGTCGGCGAACAGGGCGCGGATGGCGTCCCAGGCGCCGACGTAGCTCACGGGGTTGGAGCGCGCGGTCTTGCCTATGGGCGACTGGTCGACGAAGACCACGTCGCTCAGGTGGTCGGCACCGAGCAGCCTGTCGTGCACGCCGGGCGGCTCGGTGGGTTTGCCGAAGTGGCGCAGCAGCGCGGGCGCGAGGATGTCCTGGATCAGCGTGGACTTGCCCGAGCCGCTCACGCCCGTCACGGTGACCATGCGCTGCAGCGGGAATTCCACCGTCACGTTCTGCAGGTTGTGCGCGCGTGCGCCTTCGAGGATCAGGCGCGGCGTGGCCTCGGTCACGCGGCGCTTGAAGCCGAAGCCGACCTGCTTGCGCCCGCTCAGGTACGCGCCCGTGAGCGTGTCGGCCTGGCGCAGCGCCGCGGGGCTGCCGTCGAAGACGATGCGCCCGCCCTGCGCGCCCGGGCCCGGCCCCATGTCGATCACGCGGTCGGCGGCGAGCATCACGGCCGGGTCGTGTTCCACCACCACGAGCGTGTTGCCCGCGTCGCGCAGGCGCAGCATGGCCTCGGTGATGCGGTGCATGTCGCGCGGGTGCAGGCCTATGCTGGGCTCGTCGAGCACGAACAGCGTGTTGACCAGCGAGGTGCCCAGCGCCGTGGTCAGGTTGATGCGCTGCACCTCGCCGCCGCTGAGCGTGCGGCTTTGCCGGTCGAGCGTGAGGTAGCCCAGCCCGACATCGCACAGGTAGCGCAGGCGCGTGCCGATCTCGTCGTACAGCAGCCGCAGCGCCTGCACCTCGCCGTGCGACTTCAGGTCGAATCCGCCCTTGGCGCTCGTGGACAGCGCGCTGGCAGCTCCTGATACAGAAGCGTTTTGCGCCTGCTGCAATGCTTCGGTGAGCAGCGCGAAAAAGCGCCGCAGGCGCGCGATGGGCAGCAGCATCAGGTCGTGCAGGCACAGGCCCGGCAGCGCCTCGAGCTGCGCGCGGCTCCAGGGCAGGCCCACGGGCATGAAGCGCTGTGCGGGTTCGAGCACGGCGTCGGCCGCGGCCTTGCTGCCCACGCGCCACAGCAGGCTCTCGCTGTGCAGGCGCGCGCCGCCGCAGGCCGGGCAGGGCGTGTAGCTGCGGTATTTGGACAGCAGCACGCGGATGTGCATCTTGTACGCCTTGCTCTCGAGGTAGTCGAAAAAGCGCTGGATGCCGTACCACTGCTTTTGCCATTGCCCAGCCCAGCCCGGCGCGCCCTGCAGCACCCAGTGCTGCTGCTCGGGCGTGAGGCGGTTCCAGGGCGTGTCACGCGGGATGCCGGCGGCTTCGGCGTGGCGCAGCAGGTCGGCCTGCACCTCTTTCCAGGCGGGCGTCTGTATGGGCTTGATCGCGCCGGCGCGCAGCGTGCGTTTGTCGTCGGGGATGACCAGGCCCCAATCGACGCCGATCACGCGGCCAAAGCCGCGGCACGTCGGGCACGCGCCCACGGCGGAATTGAACGAGAACATCGACGGCAGCGGCTCGTGGTAGTGCAGGCCGCTGTCGGGGCAGTGCAGGCCGCTGGAAAAGCGCCAGCGCTCGGGCGCGCCGTCAACACTGCCCTCGCCTTTGCCCTCGCCTTTGCCCTCGCCTTTGCCCTCGCCTTTGCCCTTTCCCTCGCCTTTGCCATCGGTTTCGTGCCCGGCCTCACCCTCGGCCTTGCCGCCAGCATGCAGGCGATACACCGTGAGCTGCCCGCCGCCGCGCTGCAGCGCGAGCTCGATCGCCTCGACGACGCGCGCCTTGTCGGCCACGCTCCAGCGAAAGCGGTCGGCCACCACGTCGAGCACCTTGACGGGCGGCTGCCCCGGCGCGCCGGGCTCTTCGCGCTCGGCCTGCACCTTGGTAAAGCCGCTCGCCGACAACCATTGCGCGATCTGCTCGGGCGGCGTGCCCGCAGGCACGCGCACGGCAAAGGTGAGCACGATGCGCGCATCCTCGGCGGCGCAGCGCCGCTGCAGCTCGGCGTAGATGCTCTCGGGGGTGTCGTGCTGCACGGGCAGCGCCGTCTGCCGGTCGAACAGCCGCCCCGCGCGCGCGAACAGCAGCTTGAGGTGGTCGTTGAGCTCGGTCATCGTGCCCACGGTGGAGCGCGAGCTGCGCACGGGGTTCGTCTGGTCGATCGCGATCGCCGGCGGCACGCCCTCGACCTTGTCCACCGCGGGCTTGTCCATGCGGTCGAGGAACTGGCGCGCGTAGGCGCTGAAGGTTTCGACGTAGCGGCGCTGGCCCTCCGCATAGAGCGTGTCGAACACCAGGCTCGACTTGCCCGAGCCGCTCGGCCCCGTGACCACGGTGAGCTCGCCCGTGCGCAGGTCCAGATCGAGGTTCTGCAGCTTGTGCTGGCGCGCGCCGCGGATGCGTATCAGTCCCTGGGTCATGTCAGCAATGGGGTCGTGTGTGGGTGAGGCGGAGCATTGTAGGAGGGGTGTGTCACCCGTCATGTCAGTTAGACTGAACACTTGGTCGTCAGCGAGTACCAACCCAAGAGGAGAAGGAAATGCAACGCTGGATGTCACTATGGGCAGGCCTTGCCCTGGCTGTCAGTACCCTGTGCGCCCATGCCGAACTGCTGATCGGGCAAACGGCGGGGTTTTCGGGCATCGTCGCCGCGAGCGTGCAGGAGACCACGGCCGGCGCCAGGCTGTACCTGGATCACGTGAATGCACGCGGCGGTGTGCTGGGACAGAAGATCACGCTGATTTCGCTCGACGATAAGTTCGACCCCAAGCTCGCTGCGGAAAATGCGCGCCAGCTCATCGAAGAGAAAAACGTGCTGGCACTTTTTCTCACACGCGGCACGCCGCACAACGAGGCAATCCTGCCACTGCTCGAAAAATACGGCGTGCCTCTGATCGCCCCTTCGACCGGTGCCATGGTGTTCCACCAGCCCGTGAACAAACATGTGTTCAACGTACGCTCCTCCTACCAGCGCGAGGCGGAAAAGGCGGTGATGCACCTGGCAACCATTGGCGTACAGCGTATCGCGGTGCTGTACGTTGACGACAGTTTCGGTGCCGATGCGTTGGCGGGGGCACAGAAAGGAATGACGGCTGCCAAGCTGAACCCTGTGGTGTTGGCCAAATTTGATCGCGCCAAGCCCGATTTTGCGCCGCTGGTACAGCAGGTGTCCAAGGCCGACGCGCAGTCCGTGCTGGTGCTTGGGTCGGGCAAGGCGGTTGCCGATGCGATACAGGCCTTGCGCGCCGCGGGTTCCGCAGCGCAGGTAGTGACTCTGTCGAACAACGCGTCGAGCGGTTTCGTCAAAAGCCTGGGCGAAAACGCGCGTGGTGTGGTCATCACCCAGGTATTCCCCAGCGAGCGCTCCATCGCCTACCCCATCGTCAAGGAAGCACAGGCCTTGCTCAAGGCGCAGAACAAGAGCGCAGCAGAGCTGAGCCCCATCATGTTGGAGGGCTTTGCCGCCGCAAAGGTGCTGGTCGAGGGCTTGCAGCGCGCTGGCTCGCAGCCCACGCGCGAAAAGCTCCGTACCGCACTCGAGAGCATCCGCAAATTCGACTTGGGGGGGATGGAACTGAGCTACGCACCAGACGACCACACGGGCCTGGTGTTTACCGATCTTTCCATCGTCGGCCCCGACGGCAAATTTTTGCGCTGAGGGCTGCCCAGTCAAGGGGGCGAAAAAAACCTTGCAGCCGCAGGACTGCAAGGTGCAAGGATTCACAATGCAAGAGCCCATGGCGCCAAGGCCATGGGCGTAGCAAAGCAATCAGAAGTTGTGCGACAGGCCGACGCCGAAGGTGCTCAGGTTGGCGCCCGTGATGCCCGTGCCGTAGCGTGCGCCGGCCTTGTTGTCCACGTGGGTGTAGATCGCATACACCTTGGTGCGCTTGCTGAAGTTGTAGTTGTAGCCCAGGATGACCTGGTTGGCATCGCTGTCGGCTACATGGTCGAGCTTGCTCGTGTGCGCAAAGCCCAGGGCGACGTCGGATGCGCCGAAGGCGTAGCCGCCAGTGATGCGATAGACGTCGCGCGAACCAGCATTGACCAAGTAATCGTTGTCATAGTTCTTGACATGCTGGTAGTAGCCGGCGATCTGGAACGGGCCCACCGTGTAGTGCGCACGCAGACCGAACTGGTTGGAGTCGCCCACCTTGGTGTAGCCGGCGCCCAGCGCCAGCGGGCCGCCTTCCCAGTTCACGGCCAGGTCGTAGGCGTTCTTCATGTCGGGGATGGTGCTCGAGACGGGCTGGCGCTCGTGCATCGAAAGGGCACCTTCCACCGTCAAACCCGCAAACAGCGGGGTGCGGTAAGCCACCTTGTTGACGTCGCGCATCAGATAGCCATACAGCGCGTCCGAAGCGTTGCCGGTGTCGTAGTTCGGGGCGTCGAGCACGCCGTAGTCGGCCACGGCAAAGTACGACTCGGCAATCCAGCGGCCCATGCGCAGCATGCCGAAGTTGCCCGAGAGGTTCACTTCGCTCTGGCGGCCGAAGAAAGTGCTGCCGGTTGCGCCCGTACTCGAATCAAACCCGCTTTCGAGCTGGAAGCCCGCCTTCAGGCCGCCGCCCAGGTCTTCCACGCCCTTGAAGCCGAAGCGCGAGGCGTTGTTGTTCATCTTGGTGGTCGCGGTGTCGCCGATTTTTTCGCGCTCCACCGAGGTGTTGATACGGCCGTAGAGCGTCACGCTGCTCTGGGCCAGGGCGGCGCTACTGCTGGCCACGGCCAGCGCTGCAAGGGCGATACGGGTCATGGTTTTCATGGGGCTTCCTCCGAATGAAAATGGTTTACAAAAAGGAATGGCATGGTTTTTTGGCTTGGCCATTCCGGGGGTTTCCCGAGGCGCGATGGTAGAGAAAAGCGCGGCAATTCAGCAGATTTATTGAAGGTTTGATGACAGTTGGTGCATGTTTGACGTGTATTCACAACATTTGCACAATATTCAAGCGCGCACAAAGGTGGTTGCACCAAGTTGGCGCAACCGTTGCAAAAAGATGCGGGCGCGCCTTGCCCGCCGTGCATCGCCGCAGCAAAAAGCCCCATGGGCGCAGGCGCGGGGCCTGTCTCCATGGGGCTGGGGGCGCTGCGCGGGTCAGTCGTTGGCGTAGATATCGACGTCCTTGGTTTCAGGCACGAACAGCGTGCCCACTACGGCGGTGATCGCCGCGATGATGATTGGATACCACAGGCCGTTGTACATGTTGCCCGTCTGCGCCACGATCGCGAACGCGGTCGTGGGCAGCAGGCCGCCGAACCAGCCGTTGCCGATGTGGTAGGGCAGGCTCATCGAGGTATAGCGGATGCGCGTGGGGAACAGCTCCACCAGCATCGCAGCGATCGGGCCATACACCATGGTCACGAGGAGCACGAGGTAGGTCAGCAGCGCGATCATCATGCCCTTGTTCATCTTCGCCGGGTCGGCCTTGGTCGGGTAGCCGTCGGCCTTGAGCGTCTCGGCCACGGCCTTCTTGAACGCGGCATCCTTGGCCTTGACCTCGGCGGGCGACAGGCCCTTGGAGGAATAGCTCGGGATCACCGTATCGCCGATCTTGATCACCGCGGGCGTGCCGGCGGGCGCGGCTTCGTTGTCATAGCTCACCGAATTTGCGGCCAGCACCTGCTTGGCGATGTCGCAGGAGCTCGTGAACTTCACCGTGCCCGTGGGGTTGAACTGGAACGAGCACTCGGCCGGATCGGCGACGACCACCACCTTGCTCTTGGCCTGCGCTGCAGCGAGGTCGGGGTTGGCGGCTTCGGTCAGCGCCTTGAAGGTCGGGAAGTAGGTCAGCGCGGCAAGCACACAACCCGCCATGATGATGGGCTTGCGGCCGATCCTGTCGGACAGCGCGCCGAAGACCACGAAGAACGGCGTGCCGATGAGCAGCGCCGCGGCAATCATCAGGTTCGCCGTGACGGCATCGACCTTGAGCTGCTGCGTGAGGAAAAACAGCGCATAGAACTGCCCCGTGTACCAGACCACCGCCTGGCCCGCGCCGTGATGCTCGACACGCTGATCCAGAAAGGCCGTCAAGGCTTGATGGCCGCTGGCGTGGACGTTGCCGGCAACTTGCTCAAGAACGGCATGGGCACGCCGCTGTCGGGCGTAGGTGACGAATTCTACAAGGCTGTCGGCGCGAAGGGTCGTACCGACCCTAACGCCACCAAGGATCCCAACGCTGTCAAGAATGCGATTGCGCTCGAACAGCAGCGTATCGGCATCTTGGGGCAGACAGCATCAGTACTCGACCAGGTGCGC
>CAVPUD010000058.1:0-10498 GCA_963708545.1 uncultured beta proteobacterium
GAACGGGCTGCAAAGTTCAGGGCAAAAAAGCCTTTTTACGAAGACATATCAAGCGCAAGCAGCTCCTGAAAATGGAGCAAATACAGCGGTTTTTCGGCATCCGGCGGCGCAGCGCCAAGTCATGCTTGGCGACGTGCTGGTGGGCTACGCGCTGCAGCGCGTGCGCCGGCGCAGCATAGGCTTCGTGGTCGATGGCCAGGGGCTCACGGTGCGCGCGCCCGCTGGTGTGGCGCTGGCCGAGATCGAGCACGCGCTGCACGGCAAGGCTGGCTGGATCGTGCGCAAGCTGCACGAGGTGCGCCTGCTGCAGCAGCGCCGCGAAGCCGGGCGCATCGTCTGGGGCCATGGCGCGCAGCTGCCCTACCTGGGCGCGCCGCTGCGGCTGCAGCTGGGCGCCACGCCTGGCGCGCGCGTGCGGCTGGTCGAGCTTGGCGAAGAGCGCGCGCTGCAGCTCGCGCTGCCGCACGAGGCCGCAGCGCAGCAGGCGCGCGCGCAGGTGCAAGCCTGGTTCCAGCGCCAGGCGCGCAGCCATTTCACGGCGCGGCTCGAGCACTTTGCGCCGCAGCTAGAGGTGCGCTGGCAGCGGCTCAGCCTGTCGAGCGCACGCACGCGCTGGGGCAGCGCCAGCGCCGACGGCTCCATCCGGCTGAACTGGCGCCTGTTGCACTACGCGCCCGCGCTGATCGACTACGTGGTGGTGCACGAGCTTTCCCACCTGCGCGAGATGAATCACAGCCCACGCTTTTGGCGCACCGTCGAAAGCGTATTGCCCGATTACGCCACGCGCCGCCGCCAGCTGCGTGCGCAGCCTGCGCCGCTGTGGGACTGATTCCCACTGATTCTCCACTGTGCTTCATCCCAGATTGTCCATTAGGACGCGGGATGATGGCGAGGCGGCTGGCGCGGCAGTTTGGTCGCTGATGAGAAGCCCATGGCCGGTGCCATGGGCGCCGAAGCAGCGGCCAAAATGACCGGCAGGCGTCCGCCAGCGCCCGCGTAGGTGCGCAGCACCGCCTAATGGACAATCTGGGTTCATTGCTCCTCAGCCGCTCGAATGACGCCATGACCGCACCCACCGATCCAGCCCCTGCGACACCCGCCGGCCCTGGCTGCGCGCCTCCGTCACCTTCGCTTGCTTATCTGCCTGTGGCCTTGTTCACCACCGTGATGGGCGTGGCGGGGCTCGCGCTGGCCTGGGCCAAGGCCAGCGCGCTCGCGGGCGCGCCCGCGCTGCCGGGCCTGTGTCTGCGCTGGGCGGCGACGGCGCTGTATGTTTTTCTTTTCGTGCTCTATGCCTTCAAGGGGCTGCGCTACCCCGCGCAGGTAGCGGCAGAGCGCGCGCACCCGGTGCAGGTCAACTTTTTCCCGGCGATCTCCACCGGCATGGTGCTGCTGTCGATCGCCTGGCTGCCCACGCTGCCGGGCGTGGCGCATGTGCTGTGGAGCGTGGGCGCTGCGGCGCACCTGGCACTTACCTTGCTCTCTGTGGGCAGTTGGATCTTCCACCCGCACTACAGCATCCAGCACGCGAGCCCGGCCTGGTTCATCCCCGCCGTGGGCAACATCCTCATGCCCATCGTGGGCATGCAGTGGGCGCCGCCAGACATCAGCTGGTTCTTTTTCAGCATCGGGCTGGTGTTCTGGCTGGTGCTCATGACCATCGTGCTCTACCGCTTGTTCTTCCACGAGCCGCTGCCGCCGCCCATGCGCCCCACGCTGGCCATTTTGCTCGCGCCACCTTCGGCGGGCTTCATCGCCTACCTGGCGCTCACGGGGCAGGTAGATGGTTTTGCGCGCGTGCTGTATTCGATGGCCTTGTTCATGTTCTTGCTGCTCGCAAGCCATGTGCGGCAGTTCGCGCGCCTGCCATTTTCCACGGCGGCGTGGGGCTATTCGTTCCCGCTCGCGGCCTTCACCATGGCCAGCCTCGATATGGCGCATCGCAGCGCCTCTGTCTGGTACGCCGTGCTGGCATGGGCTTTGCTGGCATTGCTCAGCGTGCTCGTGCCATGGCTGGCCTGGTTGACGCTGCGCGCCGCGGCGCGCGGGCAGTTTGCCCGGCCTCAATGAGCCTGCGCGGGGAACTGTTACAAACTTCCTGGGGGACGTCAGTGTTTCCCGCAGCACGGACTGCCACATAAATTGGTTAGAGTAGCTGCTAAGCCAGCAACTACACACTCAGGAGAATGGAAATGGGTCAGAAAGTCGCATACGTCACCGGCGGCATGGGGGGCATTGGCACGGCCATTTGCCAGCGTCTGCACAGCGAAGGCTTCAAGGTGATCGCAGGCTGCGGTCCCACGCGCGACCACGCCAAGTGGTTGGCCGAGCAAAAGGCGCTGGGTTACACCTTTTATGCATCGGTGGGCAATGTGAGCAATTGGGATTCCACGGTGGAGGCTTTCGCCAAGACGAAGGCCGAACACGGCAGCATAGACGTGCTCGTGAACAACGCCGGCATCACGCGCGACCGCATGTTCCTCAAGATGACGCGCGAGGACTGGGACGCGGTGATCGAAACCAACCTCAACAGCCTGTTCAACGTCACCAAGCAGGTCGTGGGCGACATGGTGGAAAAAGGCTGGGGCCGCATCATCAACATCAGCAGCGTGAACGGCGAAAAGGGCCAGGCTGGACAGACCAACTATTCGGCCGCCAAGGCCGGCATGCATGGCTTTACGATGGCGCTGGCGCAGGAACTGGCCGCCAAGGGCGTGACGGTGAACACCGTGAGCCCGGGTTACATAGGCACCGACATGGTCAAGGGCATCCGCCCCGAGGTGCTCGAAAAAATCGTCGCCACGGTGCCGCTCAAGCGCCTGGGGGAGCCGCGCGAGATTGCCTCCATCGTCGCCTGGCTTGCGTCCGAGGACGGCAGCTACTCCACGGGGGCGGATTTTTCCGTCAACGGCGGCTTGCACATGGGCTGAGTGTGCGCCGCGGCGTTACCCAACAAAAAACCCCGCGAAAGCGGGGTTTTTTGTGGCCTGGTCGAAGGAAACGCTACGTAAAACGCAGCATGCGGGGCGGTTCAGCAGCCGCGCGCCGGTGCACGCTTGCGGTCGCGCTCGTCTTCGGGCCAGAGGGTCAGAGGTGTAGTGGCTTGCATGACAGAAAACTCCTGTGGTGTGCGTAAAAAACGCCGCAGGCTTCCATTGCGTTGACAGCGCCAGGACATTTTTTCGTCCGCTCTCGCGGTGTCGGGGTTTTCTGCGCCCGGCGGCGCTGCGCGGTGTTCAGCCTGCGCCAGTCGTGTCGGCGGCAGCACTCAGTGCCTCGAGCGCCGCGCCGAGTTCGAGCCAGCGGTCTTCGAGCACGGCGATCTCGTCGCTGCACTCCTTGAGGCGGCGGCCGCAGCTGGCGATGTCGGCGGGCGCGAGCGGCTGCGTGAGGCGTTCTTCGAGCGCGCTTTTCTCGGCGGCAAGCGCGGCTAGGCGCGCATCGATCTGCGCAATCTCGCGCTGGATCGGGCGGGTCTTTTCGGCCAGTTGCTGGCGTGCCTGGGCGCTTTGTCGGCGGGTTTCGCGCTGCGAGAGCGCGGGTGCCGCGGTTTCAGGCACAAAACCGGCGTTTGCGCTTGATGTACCTGCGTCGGCAGCTACGTTTTCAGTAGATTTTGCTGCGCCCGCTGGAGTGGTTTGCAGGCGCGCCAGCTCGCGCAGGCGGCGGCTTTCTTCGAGCAGGTAGCGTTGGTAGTCGTCGAGGTCGCCGTCGAACGGGCAGACCGCGCCGCGGCCCACGAGCCAGAATTCGTCGCACACGGAGCGCAGCAGCGCGCGGTCGTGGCTCACCAGCATCACCGTGCCGTCGAAGCCGTTGAGCGCGACCGCGAGCGCCTCGCGCGTGACCAGGTCGAGGTGGTTGGTGGGCTCGTCGAGCAACAGCAGGTTGGGGCGCTGCCAGACGATCATGGCCAGCACCAGGCGGGCTTTTTCGCCGCCGCTCATGCTGCCCACGGCCTGCTGCACCATGTCGCCCGAGAAGTTGAAGCTGCCCAGGTAGTTGCGCAGGTCCTGCTCGCGGCTGGGCGCGGGGTTGGTGGGGCCGAGCTCGCGCGCCAGGCGCACCATGTGTTCAAGCGGGTTCTCGCTGGGGCGCAGCAGGTCGAGCTCCTGCTGCGCAAAGTAGCCTATGCGCAGGCCCTTGCCCTCGGTGATGCGCCCGGCAAGCGGCGGCATCTGGCGCGCGATGGTTTTGACCAGCGTTGACTTGCCCTGGCCGTTTGCGCCCAGGATGCCTATGCGCTGGCCCGCGAGCACCGAGCGGTTCACGTGCTGCAAGATGGTGCGCACCTGCCCGTCCGCGCTGCGGTAGCCGAAGGCGGCGTCGCTGAGCGTGAGCATGGGGTTGGGCAGGCTCGGCGGCTCCTTGAATTCGAAGCTGAATTCGGCCTCGGCGAGCACCGGGGCGATTTTTTCCATGCGCTCGAGCGCCTTGACGCGGCTTTGCGCCTGCCGCGCCTTGGTGGCCTTGGCCTTGAAGCGGTCTATGAACTTTTGCAGGTGCGCGATTTTGTCCTGCTGGCGCGCGTAGGCGGACTGCTGCAGCGCGAGCTGCTGCGCGCGCAGCTCCTCGAAGCGGCTGTAGTTGCCGCCGTAGCGCGTGAGGCGGGCCTGCTCCAGGTGCAGCGTGACGGTGGTCACGGCGTCGAGAAACTCGCGGTCGTGGCTGATCACGATCAGCGTGCCGGCGTAGCGCTGCAGCCAGGCTTCGAGCCAGACCAGCGCGTCCAGGTCCAGGTGGTTGGTGGGCTCGTCGAGCAGCAACAGGTCGCTCGGGCACATCAGCGCGCGCGCGAGTTGCAGGCGCATGCGCCAGCCGCCCGAGAAGCTGCGCACGGGCCGATCGAGCTCTGCCACCTGAAAGCCCAGGCCGAGGATCAGCGCCTGCGCGCGTGCCACGGCGTCGTGCGCGCCGGCGTCGGCGAGGTCGCTGTGCGCTTGCGCGATGGCCATGCCGTTGCCGTCGCGCTCGGCCTGCAGCAGTGCCTGGCGCAGCTCGGCCAGGCGCGTGTCGCCTTGCAGCACGAATTCGGTGGCGGGCTCGTCGGTCTCGGGCATCTCCTGCGCGACTTGGGCAAGGCGCCAGCCGGGCGGGAAGAAAAATTCACCGCTGTCTTCGTGCAAGTCGCCGCTGAGCAGCGCAAAGAGCGAGGACTTGCCCGCGCCGTTGCGCCCCACCAGGCCCACGCGCTCGCCCGGGTGGATGGTGGCGCTCGCGTGGTCGAGCACGAGTTTGCTGCCGCGGCGCAGGCAGATGTCTTTGAGTGTGATCATGCAGATGGGGCGCAGGCATCGGGCGCGCACAGCGCTTCGCGCGTGAGCAGCAGCACCTGGTCTGCGCCGGCGCTGGTTTCGAGCCAGATCGGCTGCAGCCGCGGGAAGGCGGCCTCGAAGTGCGCGCGTTCGTGCCCGATTTCGAGCACGAGCACGCCGTGGGGGCTCAGGTGCGCGGGGGCATCGGCGAGCAGGCGGCGGATGAAGTCCATGCCGTCGGCGCCGCCCGCGAGCGCGAGCGTGGGCTCGGCGCGGTATTCGGGCGGCAGCTGCGCCATGCTCGCGGCGTTGACGTAGGGCGGGTTGCAGAGGATCAAGTCCCACGGGCCGGGCAGTTCGGCGAGGCCGTCCGAGCGCTGCAGCCGGATGCGCTTCTGCAGGCCGTGCTTTTCGACGTTGATGCGCGCGACTTCGAGCGCCTCGGGCGCAATGTCGGCGGCGGTCACGGCGACATCGGGCCAGACCAGCGCCGCGAGTACGGCGAGGCTGCCGTTGCCCGTGCACAGGTCAAGCACTTGGCGCGTGTCGGCGCCGAGGAAGGCATCGAGGCTGCCATCGACGAGCAGCTCGGCAATGAAGCTGCGCGGCACGATCGCGCGCTCATCGACGTAAAACGGCACGCCCATGAGCCACGCCTCGTGCGTGAGGTAGGCGGCGGGCTTGCGTGTGCGTATGCGCGCATCGAAAAGTGTAGCTACTTGCGCAAGCTCGGCGGGCGTTATGGGGCGATTTGCCATGCCATTTTCTGCCCCATCTTCGGCCCCATCGTCGGTGATGGGCGTATCGAGCGGCAGGCCCAGGCGCCAGAGGATCAGCCAGGCCGCCTCGTCGCGTGCGTTGGTTGTTCCGTGGCCAAAGGCCACGCCCGCAGCCTCGAGCAGGCGCGTGCCGGCGTCGAGCAAGGCGCCCAAGGTCTCGCCTTGCAAGGCGGGCAGGGCGGCGGTGGGGGCGTTCTGGTCGGCGGTGCTCATGCCTGCGCAGCCCCGGCCTGCACGGCGGCCTGGGCTTCGAGCGCTTCGAGCGTGCGGCGGTAGATGTTCTTGAGCGGTTCGATGTCCGCGAGGCACACGTGCTCGTCGATCTTGTGGATCGAGGCGTTGGGCGGGCCGAGTTCGATCACCTGCGGGCAGATTTGCGCGATGAAGCGCCCGTCGCTCGTGCCGCCGGTGGTCGAGAGCTCGGTCTCGATGCCGGTTTCGGCGCGTATGGCCTGCTGCACGGCGCGCACGAGCTCGCCCACGGGCGTGAGGAAAGGCTGGCCGCCGAGCGTCCAGCGCAGGTCGTATTCGAGCCCGTGGCGGTCGAGCACGGCGTGCACGCGCCGCTGCAGCGCTTCGACCGTGGATTCGGTGGAAAAGCGGAAGTTGAAATCGACCTCCAGGCGGCCCGGGATGACGTTGCTCGCGCCGGTGCCCGCGTGGATGTTGCTGATCTGCCAGGTCGTAGGCGGGAAAAAGGCGTTGCCTTCGTCCCAGGTGGTGGCGGCGAGTTCGGTGAGCGCAGGCAGCGCCTGGTGGATGGGGTTGCGCGCGAGCTGCGGGTAGGCCACGTGGCCTTGCACGCCGCGCACCGTGAGCTTGCCGCTGAGCGTGCCGCGGCGGCCATTCTTGATCATGTCGCCGCTGCGCTGCACCGAGGTGGGCTCGCCGACGATGCACCAGTCGAGCCGCTCGCCGCGCGCGCGCAGGCGCTCGACCACGACCTTGGTGCCATCGACCGAGGGGCCTTCTTCGTCGCTCGTGAGCAGCAAGGCGATGGCCAGGTGCGGCGTGGGCGTGGCGGCGAGGAATTCCTCGACCGCGACGACGAAGGCGGCGATCGAGGTCTTCATGTCGCTCGCGCCGCGCCCGTAGAGCTTGCCGCCGCGCTGCGTGGGCAGGAAGGGGTTGCTGCTCCAGTGCTCGAGTGGGCCGGTCGGCACGACGTCGGTGTGGCCTGCGAAAACTATGGTTTTGGAAGCTGCTTGTGCTGATCCATCAAGCGCCGCAGGCCTTTTTGCCCATAGATTGCTGACGTGGAACTCGGGCGGGCCGCTGTCCATGCGTTCGCAGACGAAACCCAGCGGCGCGAGGCGCTGCGCGAGCAGTTCGAGGCAGCCCGCGTCTTCGGGCGTGACGGAGGGCCGGGCGATGAGCTGCTCGGCCAGTTGCAGGGTGCGGGACATAAAAGAAAAGAAAAGGCGGGCGCTCGGGCGGTTCAGTGGGCTCAGTCAGGATGCACGTCGAGCACGATTTCGGTGAACGAGGGGGTGTCGTCGGGGGCTTCCTGCACTTCCTTCTGCGCCTTGGCGGATTTTTCCGCGAGCGCGAAATCGTTTTGCAGGCGCCACATGAGGTTGGTGGGCGAGTCGGCGTTGGCCAGGCCTTCGTCGCGCGCGATGCGCCCTTCCTGGATGAGCCGCGCCAGGTCTTCCTCGAAGGTCTGCGAGCCCTCGGCCATGGACGACTCCATGGCTTCGCGTATGCCCGAGAAGTTGCCCTGCTCGACCAGTTCGGCCACGAGCTTGGTGTTGAGCATGACTTCGGCCGCGGGCAGGCGCGTGCCTTGCACGGTACGCACCAGGCGCTGCGAGACGATGGCGCGCAGCGCCGAAGAAAGGTCGCCGAGCATGGTGGGCCGCACTTCGACGGGGTAAAAACTCAGGATGCGGTTGAGCGCGTGGTAGCTGTTGTTGCCATGCAGCGTGGCCAGGCACAGGTGGCCCGACTGCGCGTAGGCGATGGCGGCGGACATGGTTTCGCGGTCGCGGATTTCGCCGATCAGGATCACGTCGGGCGCCTGGCGCAGTGCATTTTTGAGCGCGATTTGCAGCGATTGCGTGTCCGTGCCCACCTCGCGCTGGTTGACGATGGATTTTTTGTTCTTGAACTGGTATTCGATCGGGTCTTCCACCGTGAGGATATGGCCCGCAAGCTCGCTGTTGCGTTTGTCGAGCATGGCCGCGAGCGTGGTGCTCTTGCCTGAGCCCGTGGCGCCGACCACCAGCACGAGGCCACGCTTTTGCAAGACCAGATCGCCCAGCACCGGGGGCAGGTGCAGCGATGCCAGCTCTGGAATTTGCTGCGTAATGAAGCGAATCACGACAGCATAGGTGCCGCGCTGGCGCATCGCGCTGATGCGAAAGCGCCCCACGCCGACCAGTGGCACGCCCATGTTGAGCTCGCCCGTCTCTTCGAGCTCCTCGATGCGCTCGGGCGGCACGATCTCGGCCAGCAGGTCGCGCGGCGCACTCGGCGGCAGCATCTGGTTGTTGATCGGCACGCACTCGCCATGGATGCGGATCAGCGCCGGCGCGCCGGCAGAAAGGTACACGTCCGAGGCCTGCTTTTCGCCCATCAGACGCAAAATCCGCTCCATCATGCCCATGGGAGGCTCCTTTCGTGGTGGTATGCAACCACGCGGTTTCAGGCGCGTAGCAGATCGTTGAGGCTGGTCTTGGCGCGCGTTTGCGCATCGACGCGCTTGACGATGATGGCCGCGTAGAGGCTGTATTTGCCGCCCTCCTTGGGCAGGCTGCCGCTGATCACGACCGAGCCTGCGGGTACGCGGCCGTAGCTCACTTCGCCCGTGCTGCGGTCGTAGATAGGCGTGCTCTGGCCGATATAGACGCCCATGGAGATGACGGAGTTTTCTTCGACGACCACGCCCTCGACGATCTCCGAGCGCGCGCCGATGAAGCAGTTGTCCTCGATGATGGTCGGGTTTGCCTGCAGCGGCTCGAGCACGCCGCCCAGGCCCACGCCGCCCGAGAGGTGCACGTTCTTGCCGACCTGCGCGCACGAGCCCACCGTGGCCCAGGTGTCGACCATGGTGCCTTCATCGACGTAGGCGCCGATGTTCACGTACGACGGCATCAGGATCGCGCCCTTGGCGATGAAGCTGCCGCGCCGCGCCACGGCAGGCGGCACCACGCGCACGCCCATGGCCTGCAGCTCGGCGGCCGAAGCGCCGGCGAATTTGGTGGGCACCTTGTCGTAGAAAGCCAGGTCGCCCGCGTGCATGAGGGCGTTGTCCTTGAGGCGAAAGGACAGCAGCACGGCCTTCTTGATCCACTGGTGCACCGTCCACTGGCCCACGGCCGCGCGCATGGCCACGCGCAGGCGGCCCGCGTCGAGCTCGGCGATCACGTGCTCGACGGCGTCTTGCACCTCTTGGGGCGCGTTCGTCGGCGAAAGGTTGGCGCGGTTTTCCCACGCGGCGTCTATGGTGGCTTGTAGTTGTTGCGTCATGAAAATCAGGCGGAAAGGTCAGGCGAAATGCTCAGGTGGAATGGGATTGGATGAATTGCACGATGCGCTGGGCGGCTTCGAGGCATTCGCCGGCTTCGGCCACGAGGGCCATGCGCACGCGCTGCGCGCCGGGGTTGCTGCCCGCGACTTCGCGTGCCAGGTAGCTGCCGGGCAGCACCGTCACATTGTATTGAGCCAGCAGCTCGCGCGCGAAGGCCGTGTCGCTGAGCCCGAGCGCCGCGGGCACGCCAGCCCACAGGTAAAAGCCCGCGTCGGGCAGGCGCACGTCCATCACCTGCGCGAGCAGCGGCGTCACTTCGGCGAACTTCTGCCGGTACAGCGCGCGGTTTTCCTCCACGTGCTGCTCGTCGCTCCACGCGGCGATGCTCGCGGCCTGCACCGCGGGCCCCATGGCGCCGCCGTGGTAGGTGCGGTAGAGCAAAAAGGCGCGGATCAGCTCCGCGTCGCCCGCGACGAAGCCGCTGCGCAGGCCCGGCACGTTGCTGCGCTTGGACAGGCTCGTGAAGGCCATGAGGTTTTTGAAGTCGCCGCGCCCCAGGCGCGCCGCGGCCTGCAAGCTGCCCAGCGGCGGCTCGCCCTGGAAGTAAATCTCGCTGTAGCACTCGTCCGAGGCGATCACGAAGCCGTGGCGCGCGCTCAGGGCGAAGAGCTTTTCCCACTCCGCGAGCGGCATCACGGCGCCCGTGGGGTTGCCCGGCGAGCACACATAGACGAGCTGCGTGCGCCGCCACACGGACTCGGGCACGCTGTCCCAATCGACGGCAAAGTTGCGCTCGGGCCGGCTCGGCACGTAGTGCGGCGTCGCGCCTGCGAGCAGGGCCGCGCCTTCGTAGATTTGGTAAAACGGATTCGGGCAGACCACGATGGGCGCGTCTTCGGGTGCGCCTTTGCCCTTGGAGGCGTCGATCACCGTCTGCGCGAACGCAAACAGCGCCTCGCGCGAGCCGTTCACGGGCAGCACCTGCGTGGCCG
>CAVPUD010000059.1:0-46470 GCA_963708545.1 uncultured beta proteobacterium
GGGTGCGGCAGTGATCGGGTGCGGCAGTGATCGGGTGCGGCTGGGGCCGGGCCCGAGGTGGGCGGGGCCCGGGTCAGGGTGCCAGGTGGGCGGCCAGCAGCTGGGCGAGGTGCACACCGGTCACGCCGGCGAGCTGCTCGGCCTGGGTACGGCATGAGTAGCCGTCGGCGAGGTAGACGTCACCGGGGGCGGCTGCGCGCAGCGCGGGGAGCAGCGCATGCTCGGCGACCGCGACCGACACGTCGTAGTGGCCGGCCTCCATGCCGAACGACCCGGCCAGGCCGCAGCACCCGGCCAGTGTCGAGAACGTCGCCCCGGCATCGGCCAGCAGCTTCTGGTCCGGCCCGAAGCCCATCACCGCGTGCTGGTGGCAGTGCGGCTGGACCACAGCCGTGACGTCGGACAGGTCCGGCAGCGTCCAGCGGTCGCCCGGTCCGACCGGCGCGGGAGCGGTGAGCAGCTCGGCGAGGGTGTGCGTCGCGCCGGCGACGGCGACCGCGCGGGGGTCGTCGGGCAGCAGGTCGAGCAGGTCGGAGCGGAGCACGGCGGTGCAGCTCGGCTCGAGGCCGACGATCGGGATCCCGTTCACCGCGAACGGTCCGAGCACCTCCAGCAGGTGCCGCAGCCGGTCCTTCGCCCCGTCCAGCTGGCCGGTGGTGATCCAGGTCAGCCCGCAGCACGCGCCGTGGTCCGGCACGAGCACCTGGTACCCGGCGGCGCGCAGCACCCGGACCGCGGCCACCGGCACCTCCGGCGCCAGGGTGTCGCTGAAGGAGTCGGTCCACAGCAGCACCGGCGGGCGACGGGCCGACGACGCTCCGCCGCCCGACGGCCGGTCGGCAGGGGCGAGGCCCGACGATCCCGCGGCCGGTCCGTCCACCGTCACCGGCGGACGGGCAGTGACGGTCACCTCGTCGTGCGCGCGGGCCCACGCCCGGAACGGCCGACGAGCGAACCGGACCATCCGCCGCCGCGGATCCATCCCGCCGGCCCGGAGCACCAGGCGGGCGATCGGCCGCACGGACAGCACCGCGTTGGCCAGCTCTGACACGCCCGGGACCGCGGTGACCAGCCGGGTCCACCGGGGCGGCCATTGCATGCCCATAAATCCCGGTTGAATCCTTACGGTTCCGAATTCCGGCGGAAACTCGCTTTGCAAACTGTTGATAAAGAGGATTGAGTTGCTCAGCGTAGTCCATTGCCGTGGCCTCAAGCGCACTGGTATCGTCAATTTCGCAAAGAGACGACTGCCGTTCGTGAATCTTTAGATGGTCAAGCGTTTTGAGCACCAGCGTTTGAAGAATGCCGACATTTCCAAAGCAGTCGTGAGCCGCGAGGCTATCGAATCGCGGTGAGAACCGGAGATTCAATACGCCGCCACCTCGGCGCAGTACCTCTTTCAACTCGTCTTCCTTCCACGCAATTGATGTCTCATGCACGCGGCCGGAGAGGTCGGGGTTAAGGTAAAGAAGCATGTTGCTTTCGCTCCATACCCCGATGATGACGACAAAAAGCCCATAGTCCCACAATGCCTTCATGTCGAATGCAAAGTTCTTCCGTTCCGAAATTGCTAAGTAATGGAAATCCTCAATGACAAGGCGCCTGCCGCTGGCCTTGATAAGTTCGGCGACAAAACTGAGATCGGAAATGTCATGGCCAACTCGCTGCGTCTTCGTAGAGCCTGAAGCATCGGCCCCAGCTTCCAGTTTTACCCCAAGCTTGGCAAGAAGCTTGACACCAAGGTCGCCCTGGGCCTCTACACGCCCCCTAATTGATCTCTGGTGGCTCTTCTCGACTTCAAGGCGTACATCTAATTGAGATAACGCATCACGGTATATGTCTATCGTTCCCCTACCAAGTCGGCATTGGATAATAATTGCGTCAGGCATCGTCCGTTGCCTTAGCCACGATTTGCCGCACTTCGACTCGCCACGCAATGCTATATGAGTCGACCGCGTGAGTAACCGTGAAATCTCTTCGTCAAGACCGCCGCGGTCGATATAGGAATCGGGAAGGATTGTGTTGGAAATGCCGAAGACATCACTGGTCTTCTTTACGGCAAAGATCATAAATTTCCTTTCGAACTAGCGCGAATGGTTGTTGAGGCGGCTAACGTCCAGTATACGCCGCAAGCGGCGTATACTCATTCAAAATTTCGGTGTATAACGCAACCTTCCCAAAGAGAAGTCCACTTGTAGCACACCTCTGCGACCAGTATATGCCGGCGAACACCACGCCACCCGCCCAAGCTGCTGGAGCAGCTACGCAGCAAGGTGCGTGTCAAGCACTATAGCTTGAGTACCGAGCGCCAGTATGTCCATTGGGCGAAACGGTTCATTCTGTTTCATGGCAAACGTCACCCAGCAGATATGGGGGCTACCGAGGTGGGGGCCTTTCTTGCTGTCGATGGCCAGGTTTCGTCCTCCACCCAGAATCAAGCCTTGCCGTCCTTGTTGTTTTTGTACCGCAAGGTCTTGGGCCAGGACTTGCCCTGGATGCAGGACATGGTGCGCGCCAAGCGGCCCGCCCGGTTGACGGCGGCGTGGCCGGCCCCAGGACTGCCGGCAGCGCAACCAGCCCCGTTGCTACACGCCGCGCGCTTCAGCCATGGCTCACGGCGCAGCGTCGGCTCGCAGCGCCATGCTACCCCTGCCTGCTGCCTCGTGTTCGGTGCGCTGGGGCTTGCCGAATAGCTTCAAATTCAGGAGCTACTAGCGCTTGATACACCTGCGAAAAGTGCCAATTTTACTCAAATTTTTGGGCTCATCCCAAACCGCAGCCACCGGCACACGCCCCAAAAAATCCGCATCCGCCCCTTGAAACCCGAACAAACGCCCGTATCATTGGCACTCGCTACGGGTGAGTGCTAACACCCGTGGAGAGCAAGCCAAGCGTCTGTCCTTTTGCCAGGCGCTTTGTTATGTATCCACCCACCATTTTTTGCAAACCAGGAGAGATGCAATGAAACTTCGCCCCCTGCACGATCGCGTGATCGTCAAGCGTATCGAGAGCGAAACCAAGACTGCCTCTGGCATCGTCATTCCCGACAACGCCGCCGAGAAGCCCGATCAAGGTGAAGTGCTGGCCGTAGGCCCTGGCAAGAAGAACGACAAGGGCGAACTCAGCCCCATGAGCGTCAAGGTTGGCGACCGCGTCCTGTTCGGCAAGTATTCGGGCCAGACCGTGAAGGTCGATGGCGACGAATTGCTGGTCATGAAGGAAGACGACCTTTTCGCCGTGGTCGAAAAGTAAGTCCCGTCACCTGTTCGACGAACCCCTGAATTTTTGAATACGGAGAATCCAAATGGCTGCAAAAGACGTAGTTTTCGGTGCTGATGCACGTCACCGCATGGTCGAAGGCGTGAACATTCTCGCCAACGCCGTCAAAGTGACCCTGGGCCCCAAGGGCCGTAATGTGGTGCTCGAGCGCTCCTTCGGCGCCCCCACCGTGACCAAGGACGGTGTGTCCGTGGCCAAGGAAATCGAGCTCAAGGACAAGCTGCAGAACATGGGCGCGCAGATGGTCAAGGAAGTCGCTTCCAAGACCAGCGACAACGCCGGCGATGGCACCACCACCGCCACCGTGCTGGCCCAGGCCATCGTGCGCGAAGGCATGAAGTACGTGGCCGCCGGCATGAACCCCATGGACTTGAAGCGCGGCATCGACAAGGCTGTCGAAGCCCTGATCGCGCAGCTCAAGAAGGCTTCCAAGCCCACCACCACCTCCAAGGAAATCGCCCAGGTCGGCTCGATCTCGGCCAACAGCGACAGCTCCATCGGCCAGATCATCGCTGACGCCATGGACAAGGTCGGCAAGGAAGGCGTGATCACCGTCGAAGACGGCAAGTCGCTGCAAAACGAGCTCGACGTCGTGGAAGGCATGCAGTTCGACCGCGGCTACCTCTCGCCCTACTTCATCAACAACCCCGAGAAGCAGGCCGCCATCCTCGAAAACCCCTTCGTGCTGCTCTTCGACAAGAAGATCAGCAACATCCGCGACCTGCTGCCCGTGCTCGAGCAAGTGGCCAAGGCCGGCCGCCCGCTGCTGATCATCGCCGAGGACGTCGAGGGCGAAGCCCTGGCCACGCTGGTGGTCAACACCATCCGCGGCATCCTGAAAGTGGTGGCCGTCAAGGCTCCGGGCTTCGGTGACCGCCGCAAGGCCATGCTCGAAGACATCGCCATCCTCACGGGCGGCAAGGTCATCGCCGAAGAAGTCGGTCTGGTGCTCGAAAAGACCACGCTGGCCGACCTGGGCCAGGCCAAGCGCATCGAAGTGGGCAAGGAAAACACCATCATCATCGACGGTGCCGGTGCCGCTGCCGACATCCAAGCGCGCGTCAAGCAGATCCGCGTGCAGATCGAGGAAGCCACCTCTGACTACGACCGCGAAAAGCTGCAAGAGCGCGTGGCCAAGCTGGCCGGCGGTGTGGCCGTGATCAAGGTCGGCGCCGCGACCGAAGTCGAAATGAAAGAGAAGAAGGCCCGCGTCGAAGACGCCCTGCACGCCACCCGTGCAGCCGTCGAAGAAGGCATCGTGGCCGGTGGCGGCGTGGCCCTGCTGCGCGCACGCCAGGCCATGGGCGAACTCAAGGGCGACAACCACGACCAGGACGCCGGCATCAAGCTGGTACTCAAGGCCATCGAAGCGCCGCTGCGTGAAATCGTGGCCAACGCCGGTGGCGAGCCCTCGGTGGTGATCAACCGCGTGCTCGAAGGCCAGGGCAACTTCGGCTTCAACGCCGCCAACGACACCTATGGCGACATGATCGAAATGGGTATCCTGGACCCGACCAAGGTCACGCGCACTGCGCTGCAAAACGCCGCCTCCGTGGCCGGCCTGATGCTGACCACCGAGTGCATGGTCGCCGAAACGCCGAAGGACGAAGCGCCTGTGGGTGGTGGCGGCATGCCCGACATGGGTGGCATGGGCGGCATGGGCATGTAATGCCTGGCTGAGTTCCAGCAATCCTGCACAAAGGGCCGCGCAAGCGGCCTTTTGTGTTTTTGCTTCCCGTGTTTTTGCTTCCCGTGTTTTTGCTTCCCGTGTTTTTGCTTCCCGTGTTTTTTACGCCGCGAGCGCCAGCGCCAGCAGCGCGCTGGTCTGCTCGGTGATGGCCATGCGCGTGCTGCGCTCGAGCTTGCCCAGCCAGCGCCGCGGCAGGGCCTGGGCGCCGCACAGCGCGCCCGCGAGCATGCCGGCGAGCGCCCCGGTGGTATCCGCATCCTCGCCCTCGTTGACCGTGTTGACCATGGCGGCCTCGAAGCCGGGTGTCGCAAAAAAATGGTGCAGCACCGTCTGCACAGTATCGACCACGTAGCCCGTCGCACGGCCGGGGTAGGGCTGGTAGCGGAACTGGGGAAAGCGCTCGACCAAGTCGTCCGCGATCGCCCTGCACGCCGCCAGCGCCTGCTGCGGTTCTTTTTGCCGCAGCAAAGCATGCAGCATCTGTCCGAAAGCCACTGTGGCCGCATCCGACAAGGGGTGATGGTGGGTGATGTGCGCCTGCGCGATCGAGACTGGCTCCAGGCATTCGGGCGCCCCGAGCGTCGCCAGCGCCACCGGCAGGTTGCGCATCAGCGCGCCGTTGCCACCGTCGCCGGGCTGCGGCGGGCCTTGCACGCTGCCGTCGGCGAGGTAGCGCATGATGCCGCGGCGGCAGGTGTTGCCGCAATCCACGGGCTTGCCGCGCCACCAGCGCACGAAAGCCTCGGCCATCAGCCCCGTGTCGAACGGCCGCCCCTGCTGCTGACCTTGCAGCAGGGCCTCGCCCAACGCCAGGCTCATGGTCGTGTCGTCTGTGACCTGCCCCGGTTTGAGCCGCAGCCAGCCGCCGCCGACCATGTCGCGGTGCACGCCGTACTGGTGCCGGATTTCGCGCGGCGTCATGAACTCGACGGTCGCGCCCAACGCATCGCCTATGGCCAGCCCAAGGTAAGCCCCGAGCGCGCGGTCAAAGAGCTGCGCGCGGCTGCTTGCGGCCAACGCGTTCGGCACCGGCAAGGACGAACTCTCAGGCATGGCGCGCCTCCACTTTGTAGAGCCCGCCCAGGGCCAGCACTTCGCCCTCGCCGTGCAGCAGCACCTTGTGCAGCAGGCCCGGGTAAAACAGCAGCTTGGCAAGCGGCACACGCACGTGCAGCAGCCAGTCGCCAAAGCATTCGGCCTGGTCGGTGCGCTGGGCAAAGCTCACCAGATTGTTGAGCTGCACGGTGAGCAGGCGCTTGCCCAGGCCCAGCGTGCCCGCGACGATCTGCTCCTCGCAGCGCGTGATGCCGCGCCACAAAGGCAGGTGCTGTACCGCACCAAAGGGCTGGAAGCGCCGCAGCGCCCACTGGCAGAACTCGTAAAGCAGGTCGAGCTGCTGATAGATGCAGTTGTTGTGGAAGCGGCTCGAGGCCTTTTCTTCGAGGTACTTGATCCAGGCAGGCGAGGGAAAGTGATCGAGCCGCTCGCCATGAAAGCACGGCACCAGGCCAAAGCGGCTCTCGACCCAGCCCTTGAGCACGGCCCCGGCCTGCCCGTTGCTGTCTATGCCCCAGCTCTGCAGGAGTTTGACGTAGCTGGCACGCCAGCGGCGCGCCTCGGCGGGCGAGGCTGGGTCTTTGGCTGGCTCCAGGCCAAAGGCCAGGCTCAGGTAGTGAACGAACATCTCGCTGGCTTCCTCTGGGCTGGTGCTGGCTGCCAGCAAGGCAAAGAGCCCTGCATATGCCTGCCGCGTGCCGCCGATGTGCAAGGGCGTGGGATGGTCATTGAACGCCGTGCTGCCGAGCAGCTGCGCCGGCACGCCGACCAGATTGGTCGTGTACCAAGTGTGCGGATGCGCGACATGGTCAAGGCGCATAAGAACCCGTCGTTCCAAGGCGCTCCCTCAGCGGCCCGCGCGGGAACTGTGCGGCGGCGCCAACCCGCCCGGCTGCACCTCGCCCGGCTGCACCTCGCGCGGGCGCCCCGGATGCGCCCGCTCCTGCCCGCCCTCCTCGGTATTGCGGATGAAGTCGGCCACTTTGTAAAAAGCCGCTTCGAGTTCGCCACGCAAGCCCGCGTCGGCACACACTTCGGCCAGCGCCTGGCGCATGCAAAGCATCCAGGCATCGCGCGCGGCGGCGTCGATGTCGAAGGGCTGATGGCGCCGCCGCAGCATGGGCGCACCGCGTGCAAGCGTGTAGAGCCTGGGCCCGCCCAGCCATTCGCTGAGGTACTGCACCAGCACTGCCTTGGTGGCGCGCAAGTCCGCTGCGTGCATGGCCCGTATCGTGGCCGCCTCGGGCAGGCGGTCCATGGCGCGGTAAAACGCATCCACCAGGCGCAAGACCTGCTCCTGACCGCCCAGACGGGCGTAGTGCGGGTTCTGCGGTGCAGCGGGAGAAGCAGGAACGGTAGAGGCATGCATGGGCCCTGCAGACGCAACTGGCGTACCAGCCACGCCAAGGCGGAAAGGTGCCTTTTCGAGCGGAAAAACCGCGCCTTGCCGCCAAAAACCACGCAGGCATGGCCACGCCCCAAGGTATTTTTGTCGGATTGCGCACAAACGCGACGCGCCTTGGCTGCGCACAGGCGCGGTGCACAGGGGCCTGAGCAACCTCCCCAATGTGGCACGGAATACTGCATCCCGCCGCACGAAAGATGCATTTTCTGCCTGAAAAACAACTTTCTGCCCCATCAAAACTGGCCCATGAATTGCTTGTATACAAGTTAGAACCTCAGAACATCCTCAAAAGCGGACGTTTGCAGGTTCTCCCATCCGCCATTTTTGAACTGGAGCAACACAATGTCCGAAGAACTGCACTGGAAACGCCGAAATTGGATCAAACAGACGGGAATGCTTGGCCTCAGCATGGCCGCTGGCAGTTGGGCATCTTGGGGTCAAGCAGCGAGTCCGCTCACCGTGGGCTTCATCTATGTGGGCGCCAAGGACGACTACGGCTACAACCAGGCCCATGCCGAGGCGGCCGCCGTGGTTAAGACCTGGCCGGGCATCAAGGTGGTGGAAGAGGAGAACGTGCCCGAGACCACCGCAGTGCAGAAGACCATGCAGGGCATGATCGTGCAGGACGGCGCCAAGCTCCTGTTCCCCACCTCCTTCGGCTACTTCGACCCGCATGTGCTGGCGATGGCCGCCAAGTTCCCGGACATCCGCTTCGCCCACTGCGGTGGCCTGTGGACCGAGGGCAAGCACCCGAAGAACGTGGGCAGCTTCTTCGGCTACATCGACGAGGCCCAGTACCTCAACGGCGTGATCGCCGGCCACATGAGCAAGAGCAAGAAGCTCGGCTTCGTGGCGGCGAAGCCCATCCCGCAGGTGCTGCGCAACATCAACGCCTTCACGCTGGGCGCGCAGTCGGTGCACCCGGATATCACCTGCTCGGTGATCTTCACCGGCGACTGGTCCATGCCCGTCAAGGAAGCCGAAGCCACCAACAGCCTGGCCGACCAGGGCGTGGACGTGTTCACCATGCACGTGGACGGCCCCAAGGTGATCGTCGAGACCGCCGCCAAGCGCGGCAAGTTCGTCTGCGGCTACCACGCCTCGCAGGCCAAGCTGGCGCCGCAGGCCTACCTGACCGGGGCCGAATGGAACTGGGTCACGCCCTACAAGCAGATCGTCGAGGCCGCCAAGAACGGTCAGCCGCACCCGAACTTCGTGCGCGGCGGCCTGAAGGAAGGTTTCGTGAAGTCCTCGCCCTATGGCGGCATGGTGCCGGAGGCCGCCCGCAAGCAGGCCGAATCCATCCGCGCCGCGATGATGAAGGGCAGCTTCGACATCTTCAAGGGCGAGCTCAAGGACAACACCGGCAAGGTCGTGATCCCCAAGGGCACGGTGCACAAGCAGACCGACGTGGCCCTGGAAGGCATGAACTACCTGGTGGCCGGCGTCATCGGCAAGGTCTGACGCCCTCGTCCCCCTGAAGACGCCACGGAGAACGCCATGCCCGCTGCTGCGCCCCGGCCCTGGCACGTTGCCGCCGAGAACCTGCTCCTGCCCGTGCTGGCCCTGGCCGGCGCGCTGCTGCTGTTCGGCGGCTTCGTCTGGCTGGGCGGCACCAGCCCGCTGCAGACCTGGCAGCTGCTCTACCAGGGCGCCTTCGGCTCGGCCTTTTCGTGGCAGAACACCCTGCTGCGCGCTGCGCCGCTGATGCTCACCGCCCTGGCCGTGGCTCTGCCGGCGCGCGCCGGATTGGTCGTGATCGGTGGCGAGGGTGCTCTGGCCTTGGGAGCATTGGGCTGTGCCAGCCTGCCTTATCTCTTCACGCCGCCCGCCAATGCCCTGGGCATCGCCATGGTGCTGGCCGCGGGTGCGGCCGCCGGGGCTGCCTGGGTGGCACTGGCCGGCGCGCTGCGCCAGTACCGCGGCGTCAACGAGACTATCTCCAGCCTGCTGCTGGGCTACATCGCCATCGCGGTGTTCAAGCACCTGGTCGAGGGCCCGCTGCGCGATCCAGCCAGCCTGAACAAGCCCTCCACCCAGCCGCTGGCTGAGGCCTTGCGCATCGGCCCCATCATGGGCGATGCCGCCTTCGACAGCTGGCTGGGCGACGTGCACTGGGGCCTGGTGATCGGCGCCGTGCTGTGCCTGCTGGCCGGCATGTGGCTGAGCTTCACCACCCATGGCTTTGCCGTGCGGGTGGTGGGCGGCAACGCCAAGGCCGCGCGTCTGGTGGGACTGCCCAGCCACCGGCTGATCCTGGTGGCCTGTTCCGCCGGTGGTGCCTGCGCCGGGCTGGCTGGCGCCGTCGAGGTAGCCGCGGTGCAGGGCGCGGCCAACGCCTCGGTGCTCTCGGGCCTGGGCTACACCGGCATTCTGGTGGCTTTCGTGGCCCGGCAGAACCCCTGGGCCATCCCGCCGGTGGCCGTGCTGTTCGGCGGCTTCGGTGCCGCTGGCAGCCTGCTGCAGCGCAGGCTGGACCTGCCAGACGCCTCGGTGCTGGTGCTGCAGGGCTTTGCCTTCGTGCTGATTCTGGCCGCCGAGGCGCTGCGCGGCCGGATCGCCACCGGCCTGGCCGGGGCCCTGCCCCCCACCCTGCCGGCCACCCCCACCCTGCCGGCCACCCCCACCCTGCCGGCCACCCCGGCCCTGAAGGAAACCATGCCATGAACGCCGACGCCTGGACCACCTTGTTGCTGGCCGTGCTGGGCAGCGCCATCCGCGTAGGCACGCCCTTTCTGTTCGTCAGCCTGGGCGAATGCCTGACCGAGAAATCCGGCCGCATCAACCTGGGCCTGGAAGGCGTGCTGGTGCTCTCGGCCATGGCCGGTTTCGGCGGCGCCTACCTCAGCGGCAACGTCTGGATGGGCGTGCTGGCCGCCGGTGCCAGCGGCGCCCTGCTGGCCACGCTGCACGGCCTGCTGTGCTCGCTGCCGCGGGTGTCGGACATCGCCACCGGCATCGCGCTGATGCTGCTGGGGACCGGCCTGGCCTTCTACTTCGGCAAACCGCTCATCCAGCCGCAGGCGCCGCAGATCCCCGCGCTGGCGCTGGGCGCCTGGAGCGCCTCGCCGCAGGTGCAGACCGCCCTGTCCGTCAACGCCCTGTTCCCGCTGGGCGTGCTGCTGGCCGGGCTGATGGCGTGGGGCTTCACCCGCACCCGCTGGGGCCTGGTGGTGCGCATGGCGGGCGACTCCAGCGACGCCGCCCGCGCCCTGGGCTACTCGGTCCACGGCGTGCGCATCGCCGCCACCGCGGCCGGCGGCTTCATCGCCGGCCTGGGCGGGGCCTCGCTCTCGCTGCACTACCCCGGCAGCTGGAACGAAGGCCTGTCCAGCGGCCAGGGCCTGATCGCAGTGGCCCTGGTCATCTTCGCCCGCTGGAACCCCTGGCGCTGCCTGGGCGCGGCCCTGCTGTTCGGCGGTGCCGGTGCCATCGGGCCGGCGCTGCAGTCGGTGGGCATCAGCACCGGCTACTACCTCTTCAACGCCGTGCCCTACGCGCTGACGCTGCTGATCCTGGTACTCACCTGTTCGCCCCGGCGCTCGCTCAAGGGTGCGCCGGTCGAGTTGAGCCTGAGTCGATAAACCCCGGCAACCGTGATGCGCGACGGTACATCCCGGCCTAGACAAGGAGTCTTGTGACATGAGTGGATTGGGTGGACTAAACAAGTCGCCGAACGGCGTAGTCGTCGGCCTGGTGCAGCTGCAGCTGCCGGTGGTGAACACCCCGACGCAGCTCGCGGTGCAAACCGAGCGCATCGTCGCAATGGTCGGCAAGGCGCGCCGCGGCTATCCGGCGATGGACCTGGTGGTATTCCCGGAGTATTCGCTGCACGGCCTGTCAATGGCCACGACCGACGCGCTGATGGTGACGCTTGACGGCCCAGAAGTGGCTGCCTTTCAAGCCGCCTGCATCGCGAACAGTATCTGGGGTTGTTTCTCGATCATGGAGAAAAACCCGGACGGTAACCCCTACAACACTGGCCTTGTCATCGACGACCGGGGTGTGCTGAAGCTCTACTACCGCAAATTCCACCCTTGGGTGCCGGTGGAACCCTGGGAGCCTGGCAACATGGGCATACCGGTGATCGACGGTCCAAAAGGCGTCAAGCTCGCACTGATCATCTGCCACGATGGCATGTTTCCCGAAATGGCGCGCGAATGTGCATACAAGGGTGCTGAGTTGATGCTGCGCACCGCTGGCTACACCGCGCCGATCCGCCATGCTTGGCAGATCACCAACCAGGCCAACGCCTTCCAGAACCTAATGGCCACCGCTAGCGTGTGCCTGTGCGGCAGCGACGGTACCTTCGACTCCATGGGTGAGGCCATGGTCTGTAACTTTGACGGCACTGTCATCGCACAGGGTGGTGGGCGGGCCGACGAAATCGTCTGCGCCGAGATCCGCCCCGACCTGATCCGCGAGGCTCGCGAGCACTGGGGGGTTGAGAACAACCCCTACCAGTTCCTGCACCGCGGCTACGTGGCCGTGCAAGGCGGCGCCACGGACTGCCCCTACACATTCATGCGCGACATGGTGGCCGGTAGCGCGAAGCTGCCCTGGGAAGAACGTGTCGTCGTGAAGGACGGCACACCCTGCGGCTTCGATGCGCCGACGCGCCGCTACCGTGGCGAACAGTCCAATCTGCTGAACCAATGAGGAGCCTCCGTTGAAGACCATCGCCTCCAAACCCTATGCCTGGCCCTACAACGGTGACCTGCGACCCGCCAACACAGCGCTGGTCATCATCGACATGCAGACCGACTTCTGCGGCGTCGGCGGCTATGTAGACAAGATGGGCTACGACCTGTCGCTCACCCGCGCACCGATCGAGCCCCTGAAGCGCCTGCTGGCCGAAGCGCGCCGCGTGGGCCTGCACATCATCCACACTCGCGAAGGCCACCGCCCAGACCTGTCCGACCTGCCAGCCAACAAGCGCTGGCGTTCGCAACAGATCGGCGCGGGCATCGGTGACACGGGGCCGTGCGGTCGCATCCTGGTGCGCGGCGAGCCCGGCTGGGACATCATCCCCGAGCTCTATCCCATCGCCGGCGAGCCCATCATCGACAAGCCTGGCAAAGGCAGCTTCTGCGCCACCGACCTGGAGCTGATCCTGCGCGTGCGCGGCATCGAGAACCTGATCCTCACCGGCATCACCACCGATGTCTGCGTACACACCACCATGCGCGAGGCCAATGACCGCGGTTTCGAGTGCGTGATGCTGACCGACTGCACCGGCGCCACCGAGCAAGGCAATCACGCCGCCGCCATCCAGATGATCCAGATGCAGGGCGGCGTGTTCGGTGCGGTGACCGATTCCAGCGCGCTGCTCGAACTGCTGCGCACCTTCTGAACAGGAGTAAAGCCACCATGATGACCTCGAACATCCAACGCCGCCACCTGATTTTTGGCGCGAGCGTCGCGAGCGCGCTCGCCGCCATGAGGGCCAGGCCGGCGCATGCCGACGACAAGATCCTGATCGGCTACTGGCCCATCGCCTCCGGCCTGCCGCTGTACGTGGGTCTGGAACGTGGCATTTTCAGGGAAGCCGGGCTGAACGTGGAGGGCGTGAAATTCGCCAGCGCGCAGCAAGTGGCAGAGGCCATGATCTCCGGCCGCATCCATGGCTCGGCCAACGGCACGGCCTCGGCCGTGCTGGGGCTGGCCGAGATCACCAGCCCCAATCTGTTCAAAATCATCTGCTCCAACCCCTCGAACAGGTCGCTGGTGCTGGACGAGTTCGTGGTACCCAAGAACAGCCCGGTGAAGTCGATTGCCGAGCTGGCAGGCAAGAAGATCGCCAGCGGCCCCGGCATCCAGAACGTCACGCTGGCCAAGATCATTCTGGAGAAAAACGGCATCGCGAACCCCACCGTGACCGAGCTGCCGGTGGGCCAGCACGTGCCGGCGCTGGCCGCGGGCCAGATCGACGCGGTCTACACGCTGGAGCCCACCGGCACGGCCGGGCGGCTGAAGGGCCTGGCCCGGGTGCTGGAAACCGGCGTGATCGCCAAGTACGTGCTGGGCAATGCGGACGCGCCCTGGTTCGGTGGCAGCGCCAGCGTCACCAATGCCTTCCTGAAAGACTCGCCGGACCTGGCCAAGCGCTACATCGCCGCCTACGCCAAGGCGGTGCAGTGGGTGCGAACCTCGCCGGAAGAGTCCCGCAAGCACATGGACGGCTTCACGGCCATCGAGGAATCGCTGGTCAAAGAGGTTCCTTTGCCCGGCTTCACGATGTACAACGAATTCAGCGCTAGCGACCTCGGCTACTTCCAGAAGTTCTTCGACGTGTTCACCGAGCGCAAGATCTTCAGCCGCAAGCTGGATGTGAAGTCGCTGCTGTACACGGCCTGAGGAGACGAGCATGCAGGCTGTTGCGTTCCTCTACAACAAGCGTTGGCTGCCGTTGATCGGTCCGCTGCTGCTGCTCGCGCTGTGGCAGCTGATGATCTCGGCGCAATGGGTGAAACCTGTGCTGTTGCCGCCGCCCGGCGAAACGCTGCAGTATCTGGCGCAGGTCTTCACCAGCGGCGCCATCCTGCCGGACCTGTGGTCCACGCTGCTGCGCACGCTGAGCGCGTTTGCAATTGCCATTGCCATCGGCCTGCCGCTGGGCGTGATACTGGGCAGCGCAGAGGGCGCTTACCGCAGCGTCGAATTCCTGATCGACTTCTTCCGCTCCACGCCCAGCTCGGCGCTGATCCCGCTGTTCATGCTGATCTTCGGCATCACCGACCTGAACAAGATCGCCATCGCCAGCTTCGGCGCGATGCTGATCGTGCTTTTCAACAGCGCCTACGGTGTGATGAACGCCAAGAAGACGCGGGTGATGGCAGCGCAAATCATGGGCGTGTCGCACTGGCATGTGTTCAAGGACGTGATGCTGATGGAGAGCCTGCCGCAGACCTTCATCGGGCTGCGCAGCGCGGTCTCCATGGCGCTGGTGATCGTCATCGTGGCCGAGATGTTCATCGGCTCCGAGACCGGCCTGGGCCACCGCATCATCGACGCGCAGCAGGTCTTCAACGTCAAGGACATGTACACCTCCATCCTGGTGACCGGCGCGCTGGGCTATGGCCTGAACCTGGTCTTCCTGCTGATCGAGAAGAAGCTGATCCACTGGGGAGGCAAGGCATGAGCGGACCGCTGCCGATTTCGGCGATTCCGACCGAGGTCAAACTCACCACGCCAGAGAGCAGCCTGCTCACGCTGCGCGCGGTGCCCAACACCCACGTCACCGTGCGCGGCCTCTGCAAGTCCTTTGCCGGCCAGGTGCTGTACAAGGACTTCAACCTGGACCTGCCGCGCAGCCAGATCGTCTCGATCTTCGGGCCCAACGGCTGCGGCAAGTCCACGCTGATAAACATGATCGCCGGGCTGGTGCCGCTGGACGCCGGCGAAATCCTGTTCGACGGCAAGAGCCTGAAGGACACGCGCATCGGCTACGTGTTCCAGAACTACCGAGATGCGCTGTTTCCGTGGATCAGCGCCTGGGACAACATCGCCTACCCGCTGCGCCGCCAGGGCATGAAGGCGGCCGAGGTGAAGCAGCGCGTGGACGAACTGGTGGCGCTGTTCGAGATCCGCTTCGACCTGAAGCGTTACCCCTACGAACTCTCCGGTGGGCAGATGCAGACCGTCTGCATCATGCGGGCGCTGGCGCCACGGCCGGAGGTGATGTTCCTGGATGAGCCGTTCTCGGCGCTGGACTTCGAGATGACGCTGTTCATCCGCACCAAGCTGCAGGAGGCGCACCTGGCCACCGGCGTGAGCATGGTCATTGTCTCGCACGACCTGGAAGACGCGGTGTTTCTGGCCGACCAGATTCTGCTGCTCACGCGCAGGCCCACGCGCATCGCCGAGCTGGTGCCCTTCCCCATGCCGCGTCCGCGCACGCCCGAGGCGGTGTCGGACCCCGAGTTCGTGCGCGTGAAGGCCCACACCCTCGAAGTCTTCCGCCGGGAGATGCAAGCATGAATGCCGTCCAACTCGAAACCTACCGCCTGAGCAAGCACTTCGGCAGCTTCACCGCGCTGAGCGATGTCTCGCTCAGCGTGCGCCCGGGCACCGTGCACGCCCTGCTGGGCGAGAACGGCGCCGGCAAGAGCACCCTCGTCAAGTGCGTGGTGGGCTACTACCAGCCCGACGACGGCGCGGTGCTTGTGGGTGGGCGCGAGCAGGCCATCAACTCGCCCGTCGTGGCCCGCGACCTGGGCATCGGCATGGTCTATCAGCACTTCACCGTAGTTCCGGGCATGACGGTGGCCGAAAACCTGCTGCTGACACGTGGTCGCCTGCCGGCCGTCGTACCCTGGAAGCGGGTACGCGCGGAGCTGGACGCTTTTTTGAAGACCACTCCATTCCGGCTGGATCTGGATGCCACACCGATGGACCTCTCGGCAGGCGAAAAGCAGAAGCTGGAGATACTCAAGCAGCTCTTCTTGAAGCCGCGCTTGCTGATCCTCGACGAGCCCACTTCGGTGCTCACGCCACAGGAAGCCGACGAGGTGCTGGGCGCGTTGCGCGCGCGCGCCCATGCAGGTAACTGCTCGGTGCTGATGATCACCCACAAGTTCCGCGAGGTGAGCGCCTATGCCGACGACGTGAGCGTGCTGCGCCGCGGCCGCCTGGTGCACAGCGGCGCCGTGGCCGACACCACGCCCGAGGAGCTGGCCAAGGCCATGGTGGGCCGCGAGGCCGGGCCCGAGGAAGTCCGCGAGGAGCTGGCCACCCGCCCGGAGGCTGAGCTGGCGCCGCACACTCCAGGCGAGGTGCAACTCGACGTCCGCGGCCTCACCGTGCGCGGCGACCGGGGCGAGAGTGCAGTGCGCGACCTGAACCTGGCCGTGCGCGCCGGAGAAATCGTAGGTGTGGCTGGCGTTTCCGGCAACGGCCAGCGCGAGCTGATGGAGGCACTGGTGGGCCAGCGCGCCCGCGAATCCGGCAGCGTGCACGTGGCCGGCCAGCCTTTTGCCGCCACCCGCGCCGAGAACCAGCGCCTGGGCGTGCGCGCCATGCCGGAGGAGCCGCTGCGCAACGCCTGCGTGGGCGCGCTGAGCGTGGCCGACAACATGGGGCTGCGCAACTTCGACCAGGCGCCCTTCTCGCGCGGCGGCTGGCGCCTGGGCGGTCGCCTGCGTACCCAGGCCCGAGCCTGGATCGCCGAGTATGGCGTCAAGACCCAGGGCGAGCGCGCACCGATTCGCAGCCTTTCGGGCGGCAACGTGCAGCGCGCCGTGCTGGCCCGCGAACTGGCCGGCGAGCCCCGACTGCTACTGGTGTCCAACCCGGTGTTCGGCCTGGATTTCGCCGCGGTGGCCGACATCCACGCGCGCCTGCGCGCGGCCCGTGCGCGCGGCTGCGCGCTGTTGCTGGTCAGCGAGGACCTGGACGAGTTGCTGGCGCTGGCCGACCGCATCGTGGTGATGAGCGAAGGCCAGATCGTGCTGGACATGCCGGCCGCCGCAGCCGACAGACAGACTCTGGGTGCCCACATGGGTGGCCACATGGGTAGCCAGATGGGTGGCGGGCACACCGCGCGCACGATCCCTGCCGACCGGGAGGCCGCATGAAACCTCCCCCTCGCATCCTGAATGCCCAGCCCTTTGCCTTTGCCTACGAGCTGCCTCACACCGCCTTGGTCATCATCGACATGCAGCGCGACTTCGTCGAGCCCGGCGGCTTTGGCGCAAGCCTCGGCAATGACGTGGCGAAGCTGCAATCCATCATCCCCGCCTGCCAGGCGGTGCTCTCTGCCTGGCGCCAGGCCGGCGGGCTGGTGGTGCACACCCGTGAGGCGCATGCGCCGGATCTGTCCGACTGCCCCCCGGCCAAGCGCCAGCGCGGTAAACCCCAGCTGCGTATCGGCGATGAAGGGCCCATGGGCCGGATCTTGATCGCGGGCGAGCCGGGCAACCAGATCATTCCCCAACTGGCCCCGCGGGTGGGCGAGTTCGTTATCGACAAACCTGGCAAGGGCGCCTTCTACGCCACCCCCCTGCACGCCCTGCTGCAAGGCTGCGGGATCACCCACCTGGCGTTCATGGGGGTGACCACCGAGGTCTGCGTGCAGACCTCGATGCGCGAAGCCAACGACCGTGGCTACGACTGCCTGCTGGTCGAGGATTGCACCGCCAGCTACTTCCCCGAATTCAAGCAGGCCACCCTGGAAATGATCCGCGCCCAGGGTGCCATCGTTGGCTGGACCAGCCTGGCCGCGCCGTTGATCGAAAGTCTTTACGCATGAATATCCCCGTGACCCTGGCCGACTGGCGTGGCGCCTACGCAGCCGGCGCCCAGCCCGCCATCCTGCTGGGCGCGCTGCTGGCCGGCCTTGCGCCCGACGACCCCGCCTGGATCAGCCGGCTGGACGCCACCAACCTGGCCGCCGAACTGGCCCGCCTGGACAGCCTGGACCCAGCGCAGGCGCCGCTCTGGGGAATTCCGTTCGCGGTGAAGGACAATATCGATGCAGCCGGATGGACCACCACCGCAGCCTGCCCTGCCTTCGCCCACACGGCCGATGCCGATGCCACAGTAGTGGCCCGGCTGCGTGCGGCTGGTGCAGTGCTGGTGGGCAAGACCAATCTGGACCAGTTCGCCACCGGCTTGGTCGGCACCCGCTCGCCCTATGGCGAGGTACCCAACACCTTCGATCCCGCTTACGTCAGCGGCGGCTCCAGTTCGGGCTCGGCCTCAATCGTCGCACGCGGTCTGGTGCCCTTTGCGCTGGGCACGGACACCGCCGGCTCAGGCCGCGTGCCGGCCGGCTACAACCACATCGTAGGTCTCAAGCCCACACCCCACCGCATAGGCATGCAGGGCGTGGTGCCGGCTTGCCGTACGCTGGACGTGGTCAGCGTCTTCGCCCTGACCCTAGGCGATGCAGCAGAAGTCGCAGCGATCATCGACGGACCGGACGCCGGCTCGCCTCTTCCCCTCCCGGTGCTACAGCCGGCCTGGCTGTCAGAGCGGCCGCGCATCGGCATCCCGGCTGCGCCCGAGCTGGACGCCGCCCTGGGCTACCCCGCTGCATGGGAATCTGCGCTGACCCGCGCCCGAGCCTTGGGCGCCGAACTAGTGCCGGTAGACTTCGAGCCACTGTTCGCCGTGGCCAATCTGTTGTACGACGGGCCCTGGATCGCCGAACGCTATGCCGCCATCCGCGAAGTGATAGAGCGTCAGCCAGAGGCCATGGACTCAGTGGTGCGCGAGGTCATCCTGCAAGCCCGCTGCTTCGATGCGACCCAGGCCTTCGAAGGCCGCTACCAGCTCGACATCCTGGCCCGCGCAGTGGCGCCGCTGTGGGAGGGGCTGGACGCTCTGCTGGTGCCCACCGCACCGACCCACCCCAGCCGGGCCGAGGTGGCAGCCCAACCCATCGCGCGCAACAGCGCACTGGGCCGCTACACCAACTTCGTCAACCTGTTGGGCTGGTCGGCCCTGGCTCTGCCCAGCAGCTTCACCACCGCCGGCCTGCCCTTCGGCATCACCCTGATCGGCCCGGGCGGAGCCGATGCGGCCCTGACGCAGTGGGGTCAGCACTGGGAGGCGGCCCGGCTGGCTGAGCCTGGTGCCTTTCTCGGAGCGCGACTGCGGCCTGCCCGCAACGAAGACTATGCCTTGCGGCGCAGCTTGAACGCCGCCCCCACCCTGAAGCTGGCAGTGGTCGGCGCCCATCTGCAAGGGTTGGCATTGCACTACCAACTCACGGAGCGGCGCTGCCGCCTTGTGGCCCGCACCCGCACCGCACCAGCCTACCGCCTGCACGCCCTGCCAGGCACTACGCCACCCAAGCCCGGCCTGGCGCGGGTGGCCCCTGGCGAAGCTGGCCATGCCATCGAAGTGGAGGTGTACGAGATGCCGCTGTACCGGGTGGGTTCCTTCCTAGCACTGATTCCGCCGCCCCTGGGCCTGGGTTCCGTGGAGCTGTTTGACGGCCGCTGGGTCAAGGGCTTCATTTGCGAAGGCGCTGCCCTGGCTGACGCGCCGGACATCAGCGCCCACGGCGGCTGGCGCGCCTACCTGGCCAACCTCGGCTGACCCTTTGCCAAAACGACCATGCCCCTCAGAAACGAACAAATCGACCTGCCCGAAATACGGCGCGAGGTGGAAGCTGCCTTTCACGCCTACGAGCGTGCGCTGATGAGCAACGATGTCGAAACCCTCAACGCCTTCTTTTGGAACGACCCACGCACTACCCGCTACGGCGTCGCCGACCGTCAGTGGGGCCATGCCGAACTGGTGGTCTACCGCCAGGCTACGCCAGCGCCCAATTTCACCCGCCGGCTGGAGCATCTGCGCATCCACGCCTTCGGGCCAGACCATGCGGTGGCGCAGGTGGAGTTTGTGCGTAGCGACACCACACTGCGGGGTTTCCAGACCCAAGTCTGGGCACGCCTGCCCGAAGGCTGGCGCATCGTCGGCGCCCATGTGAGCATGATCCCTTGGAAGAGCGCCTGAACCACTGTCCTGTTTCGTATGATGACGCCCCGATGAAGCCGCGCCTGCCGTTCGCCCCAGCCTCCAGCCTCGCCCCGACGGCCAGCAATAAAGCGCGTCCCACGCTGGCCGACCAAGCCTATGACCGCATCAAGGGCCTGATCTTCGACTTCCGCCTGATGCCGGGAGACCGCTTCAGCGAGACGGAGCTGACCGAGCACGTGCAGGTCAGCCGCACCCCTTTGCGCCAGGCCCTGCAGCGCCTGCAGCGTGAGGGCTTTCTGCGGGTCTTTCCCAAGCTGGGCTGGCAGGTAGCGCCGTTGGACTTCGACAAGTTCGACGAGCTCTACGATCTGCGCATCCTGCTGGAATGCCACGCAGTGGGCCGTCTGTGCGAAAGCCTGGATCGCGCCAGCTTGGACAGTCTGACGGCCCGCTGGGAAGTTCCGGCCAGCCAGCGCCTGGACACCCCCGCCGCAGTACGTGACCTAGACGAAGCCTTTCACCACACCCTAGTGGAAGGCAGCTGCAACCGCGAGATGGTGCGCGTGCATGGCGAAATCACCGACCGCATCCGCATCATACGCAGGCTGGACTTCACCAAACCCAGCCGAATAGAAGCCACCTACACGGAGCACGCTGCAATTTTGCGGGCCATCGTCCGCCGGCGTACCTCAGAAGCCCAGCGCCTCCTGCGTGCACATATCGAGCAAAGCAAACTCGAGGTCCGTCGTATCACGCTGGACATGCTTTATCAGGCTCGACAAGTTTCCACCTGAGGCCGTACCTGCGACCCGCCTCAGACCTTCAGCGCTTGTTCCGAAACGCCAGCCAGGCCGCAAGGGCGCTGAAGGCTGCGATGACGCCCACGAGCACCCAAAAGCCATGCGGATGATCGGCCAGCGGGATGCCGCCGACGTTCATGCCGAACAGGCCGGCCAGGATGTTGATGGGCAGTGCCAGCACCGTCACCATGGTCAGCACGAACAGACTGCGGTTGTTCTCCTCGTTCACGCCGGCGGCGACTTCTTCCTGCAGCAGTTTGATGCGCTCCTCCAGCGCCTGCATGTCGCGTAGCACCAGCGAAAACTCCTCGGTGGCCCCGCGCAGGCCGTCCACGTCGGCACCCGCCATCCACCCGGGCGGACGCTGCAGCAGGCGAAACAGCGCTGCCGGCTCGGGTGCCAGCAGGCGCTGCAGCCGCACCAGCAGGCGGCGCATGGCACCCAGGCGGGCGCGCTTGTGGTCCAGACGCCCGGCCAGCAGTTCGTCCTCGATGGTGTCGATGCGCGCCGTCACGCTGCGCACTATGCCCAACAGCACGTCGGCCTGCGTGTGCAGCAGATGCTCGAGCAGGCCGGTGCTCGAAGGCGGCACTTCGCCCGCGCGCACCGCCGTGCGCAGCACGTCCACGGAGCGCAGCGGGCTGGTGCGCGCCGTGACGACCAGGCGCGGCCCCACGCTGATCCACAGCGTGGACACGTCGGACGATTCGAGGTCGAAGTCGAACCGCAAGTCGCTGAGGACGGCCACCAAGTCATCGCCGGAGCGCTCGATACGGGTCGAGCGCACGCCGTCGTGCAGCGCCTCGAAAAACGCATCCGCGAGCTGTGTGTGCCGCACCAGCCAACGCTCGGCCTGCACATTGCTCAAATTGAAATGCAGCCACAGATAGCTGCTGCCTTGCGCCGCGGCTGCACCGCCGCCCCCGGCCTGCGCCACCTCGGCCAGCCAGGCCGCGGCCTCGTCCGAGCCCAGCGCACGTATCTGCTGCACCGCGCCGGGGTCGAACAGGTAGCCGCAAATCAGGCCGACCTCATCGCCCCCGTAGGACGAGGTGGCAAGCGGGGGCATGGGCGGGCGCGGGGCGGTGGGGCTGTTCATTTCTCGGTCGTCATTGCGAAGGGGCAGGCACAGTGTGCCACTGCCTGCCGCCTGTCAGATGTTGGTGCGCTTGTGGGAACAAAGGCCATGCCCGGCATGCTCTGCGCATGTCGTTGCGTGATTTGACCGCACCGCGCCCGCCGCATTGGCGTTGCAGACGCCGCACGGATGCCGCAGCGCTCTTCAGAGAACGTTCAGCAGCCCCCCGCACCATGGCGGCATGCAAAACATCCGTCCTTTTTCACCGTGCGCCGTCCCTAGGAGCCTGTCGGACTTTGGAATCGTCGGCTGCGAATGCGCCGCAGCGGCCCATTTTTTACCGTCTTCTTGCCCCATAGCACCACTATGGGGCGGCGAATCCGGCAAAAACTGGTCTCGCTGGGGCACATTCTCGCTATCGACGCCCAAAGTCCGACAGGCTCCTAGTGCCGCATACCGGCTGGCGGCGTTGCTGTGCCTTGCTTCGGCCTTGTTCAGCACGGCTGCCGTGGCCGCAGACACCACGGCCACCGCGCAATGGCAGCGCTGGACGAGCGCCGCCAAGGCCCCGCCAGACGCGGCGCGCGGGCGCGACTTCTTTCGCAGCCGGCACGGCGGTGAGTGGTCTTGCGCCAGCTGCCACGGCGCCAACCCCACGATGCAGGGGCGCCACGCCGGCACCGGCAAGCCCATTGCCGCGCTCGCTCCGGCCTTCAACCCCGAGCGCTTCACCGACAGCGCCAAGGCCGACAAATGGTTTCGCCGCAACTGCAAGGACGTGCTCGAGCGCGAATGCACGGCGCAGGAAAAAGCCGACGTGCTGGCCTGGCTGCTCTCGCTCCAGCCTTGATGCTGACCCTGCCATTCACCCTGAACCTGTCCCGGAAAAGAAAGCACCCCATGCGCCCCACAATTGCCCTGTCCGCGGCACTGGCCCTGAGCCTTGCGGCCGGCCTCGTCCGCGCCGACTCGCAGCACCTGCAGCCTGCACCACGGCTGCCGGCCTACCAGCAGGAATGCGCCGCCTGCCACATGGCGTACCCGCCAGGTCTGCTGCCGGCACGCTCCTGGCAGCGCATCATGAGCGGGCTGGACAAGCACTACGGCAGCGATGCCTCGCTCGACGCGGCCAGCGTGCAGCAGATCAGCACCTGGCTGCAAGCCAACGCCGGCACGTCGCGGCGCGGGCGCGAAGAGCCGCCGCAGGACCGCATCACCCGCTCCGCCTGGTTTGAGCGCGAGCACCGCGAAGTGCCCGCCGAAGTCTGGCGCCGCCCCGCCGTCGGCAGCCGTGCCCAATGTGCCGCATGCCACAGCCGCGCCGAAGCCGGTGACTTCGACGAAGACCGCATCCACATTCCGCGCTGACGCCCGCGCAACCCTCCTATCCCCCTTGGAGCCCCCATGAACACCCATATCCCCGCATCCGCGAGCACCGGCAACGCCGGCAACGCGCCCGGCCCTGCCGCCCGCAGCCCTTCCCGCACTCCTTCCTGCAGCCCCTCGCGCCGCGTGACCGACGCCACCACGCGCATGCTGCACTGGCTGATGGCGCTGAGCTTTACCGGCGCCTACCTCACGGCGGAAAGTGAGCATTGGCGGCTGGTGCACGTCACGCTGGGCTACACGCTCGGCGGTCTGCTGGTGGCGCGCGTGCTCTGGGGCCTGCTGGGCCCGCGCCACGCACGGCTGACCTACCTATGGAGCCGGCTGCAGGGGCTGCCCGCCTGGCTGCGGTCGCTGCGCACGGCCGCCCCGGCCTGGCGGCAGGGACAGAATCTGCTCATGGCGCTGGCCGTGGCCTTGATCCTGGCGCTGATCCTGCCCCTCACGCTCAGCGGCTATGCCAGCTACGCCGAATGGGGCGGCGAATGGCTGGAGGAGTTGCATGAGTTTTTCGGCAACGCCATGCTGGCCGTGGTGCTGGGCCACGTCGGGCTGATCGCCGGGCTGAGCTTGCTGCGCCGCACAAACCAGGCCTTGCCCATGCTCACCGGCCGCGTGGCAGGCTCCGGGCCCGATCTGGCCCCGAAGAACCATGGCCTGCTCGCGGCCGCCGTGCTCGCCTGCGTGCTGGCCTTCTGGAGCTGGCAGTGGCACACGGCGCCCCAGCCAGTGCCGGGCGTAACGGGCGCCGATTGGCAGGGGCAGCATGACGACTGAACCCGCCTTCTTCTGCACCGCCCCCGCGCCTGCGATACTGCGGGCATCCTGCTTCCCTCTCCCCGACCTTCCATGCGCATCCTGCTCGCAGAAGACGACGACATCCTCGGCTCCGGCCTGCGGGCGGGGCTGATGCAGCACGGTTTTCAGGTGGACTGGGTGCGTGACGGCATCGCCGCCGAGCGCGAACTGGCCAGCGGCGCCTACCAAGCCGGGGTGCTCGACCTGGGCCTGCCGCGCCAGGATGGCATGGACGTGCTGCAGCATCTGCGCCGCCAGCGCATCACCACGCCGCTGCTGGTGCTCACCGCGCGCGACGCCATTGCCGCGCGCGTGGCCGGGCTGGACGCGGGCGCCGACGACTACCTCATCAAACCCATAGACCTGCACGAGCTCGCAGCGCGCCTGCGCGCCTTGGTGCGGCGCGCCCACGGCCAGCCCCAAGCCAGGCTGCGCAGCGGCAACGTGGAACTCGACCCTGCCGCGCACCAGGTCTGGCTGGACGGGCGGCCCGTCGAGCTCTCGCAGCGCGAATACGACCTGCTGCACGCCTTTTTGCTCAACGCCGGCCGCGTGCTCAGCCGCGAGCAGCTGGAGCAGCACCTGTACCGCTGGGGGCATGAGGTGCAAAGCAACGCCATCGAGGTGCACATCTCGCACCTGCGCCGCAAGCTGCGCCCCGAGCTCATAGAAACCGTGCGCAATGTGGGCTACCTGCTGCCGCGGGCCGACGCATGACCCCGCTGCCGCTGCAGCGCCGCCTGCTCTACACCGTGCTGGCCCTGGTGGTGCTCGCGTGGGCGGCAGCGGCCATCCTCACCTGGCGCGACGCCGAGCACGAAGTCGGCGAGCTGCTGGACGCGCACCTGGCGCAGGCCGCCGCCCTGCTGCGCATGCAGCCACTCGACGAGCTGGACGAAGACGGCATCCACCCGGCCCCAGAACTGCACCGCCACCAGCCGCGTGTGGTCTTCCAGATCTGGCACGAAGGCCGGCTGCTCGCGCACTCGGCCAATGCCCCGCAACAGCCCTTGTCGGGGCAGCACACGCCAGGCTTTTATGACAGCCGCGCCGATGGCAAAAGCTGGCGCGTGTTCGTCACCCCCGGCAAGGACGCCGACCTGCTGCTGCAGGTAGGCGAACTGCAGGCCGCGCGCGCGGAAATCGTGCTCGCCAGCCTGCGCAGCATGGCCCGGCCGCTGGCCTTCACCCTGCCACTGCTCGCGCTCGCCATCTGGTGGGCCGTGCGCGCCTCGCTGCGGCCGCTGCGCACGCTGGGGCAGGCACTGCGCGCACGCCTGCCGCAGTCGCTGGAGCCACTGCCTACGCAGGGCGTGCCGCCCGACGTGCTGCCGCTGGTCGATGCGCTCAACGGCCTGTTCGAACGCATCGCGCACCTGCTCGCAGCCGAGCAGCAATTCACCGCCGACGCCGCGCACGAATTGCGCACCCCGATCGCCGGCATCCGCATGCAGGCCCAGGTGGCGCAGGGCGCACGCGACGAGGCCGAACGCGCCGCCGCGCTGGCCGCCACCGTGCAGGGCTGCGACCGCGCCACGCGGCTGGTCGAGCAACTGCTGCAACTGGCGCGGCTGGACGCCGAAGCGGCCCCCGCGCACCCCGCGGCGCAGTCCGACCTGGCCGATGCCGTGCGCAGCATCGCGGCCGACCTGCAGCCACGCGCGCAGACACGCCAGCAGACGCTGCGCCTGGAACTGCCGCCCACGCACGCCGCGACCGTTCTGCCCGAGGCGCTGGCGCAGGTGCTGGTGCGCAACCTGCTCGACAACGCCCTGCGCTACAGCCCGCCGGACGCGCAGATATGCGTGCGGGTGGAGTGCCCCAGGAGCCTGTCGGACTCCAAAGTCCGGCAGGCGTCACCCCAGGCGCACCAAGTCCTGCTCAGCGTGGAAGACAGCGGCCCCGGCCTCGAAGCGGCCGAGATGGCTCGCCTGGGCGAGCGCTTTTTCCGCGCCCGCAGCGCCAGCCACAGCGGCGGCGGCAGTGGCCTGGGCTGGTCCATCGTGCAGCGCCTGGCGCGCCTGTACCACCTGCAGGTGCAAGTGGACCGCAGCCCCGACCTCGGTGGTCTGCGCGTGCGCATCGGCGTGCCCGTAAGCCGCGCAGGGCACGGGGAGTGACGGAGGGTCAGGAGTCCTTGGGGTCGGATTCCAACCTAAATCCGGCAGTTGAGCGCGCCCGAGCGTGTCGTCATCGGGTGCACTGGCAAGGCGCAAACCGCAGCCATGGCGGGTGCCATGGCGAGGATTTGCAACGCAGCCAGCGTGCCCGAGGGCGGCGCGATCGGGTGCGCAGCGCTTTGACCCAATGGGTGCGTCTCGCAGCGTGAAAAATCATTCGAAGAATCAAAGCGTTGCATACAAAATGCAGCGGTCAACTGCCGGATTTAGGTTCCAAAGATTCCCGCACCCCCAGCCGCTCCTGCAGCCGCGGGCTGGTGGTCGTGTATTGCAGCGGCAGGGGCTGGCCGGCGCGGGCTTCGGCGGCGGCCCAGGCAGCGAGAGTGGCTTCGTGGAAGCCACAGACCAACAGCTTGCGTTTGCCGGGGTAGCTGTTGATGTCGCCCACGGCGTAGATGCCGGGCACGCTGGTGGCCATGGTGGCCGGATCGACGCGCAGCTGTTTGCGCTCGAGCGCCAGTCCCCAGTCGGCGATGGGCCCGAGGCGCGGCGAGATGCCGAGCAGCGCCTGCAACTGGTCGAGCGGCAGGCGCTTGGTGTGGCCCGCCGGGGTGAGGAGTTCGAGCGCGCTCAGGCGTGCATCGGCAGTATCGACGCCTTTTTCGACGCCTTCTGCGGCGGTAGTCTGAAAGCCCGTGATCTGCCCTGTGAGCACCTGCAGCAGCCCCGCGTCGCGCAGCTGCTGCAGGCGCGCGAGCAGATCGGGCGGCGCTTGAAACACCTCGCGCCGGTGCAGCAAGGTGACGCTGGCAGGCGCGCCGGTGGCAGATGGGCGCCGCTCGGCCAGCGCCACGGCCTGGGCGACGGCGCTTTCCTCGCCGCCGTGCACCACCACACGCAGGCCCGCGCTGGCGGCGGGCGCGGGGATGGCGTTGGCGTAGAAAACCTGGCGACCCTCGAAGCGCTCGAGACCCGGCAGTTGCAAGCGCCGCGGCACGAAGGCGCCCAGCCCTGCGGCGATGAAGACCTGGCGCGCGCGCAGTTGCGTGCCGTCGCTACAACCGAGCAGCAACTGGCCGTTGGGCTGCGGCTGCAAGGTCTGCACGAGGCGCCCGAGCTGCCACAGCGGCGCGAACGGCGCGGTCTGGCGCAAAAGCAGCGCGACGAGCTCGCTGCCCGTGCAGCGCGGCACGCCGGGGAGGTCGTAAATGGGTTTGTCGGCGTAGAGCTCGGCGCACTGGCCGCCTGCGTGCGCAAGCGCATCGACGACATGCGCGCGTATGCCCTGCAGGCCCAGTTGGAACACCTGGAACAAGCCGACCGGGCCCGCGCCTATGACCACGGCGTCGGCGGTGGGTAGCTCGCGAGGTTCGGGCACGGCAGCAAAAGAAGGTGGCGCTGAGCAGTCGCTGAGCAATTAGGGTGGGCGCATCGCAGCGAGCGGCCTCGGCAGAGGCACAGGCCGCCAGTTCCGCGGCGCGGCGCCGGACTTTGGGGCTCTCAGCGGATCAGGTGCTGGATTTTGCCCGGCTTGCCGTTCCATTCGTCGGCGTCGGGCAGCGGGGCCTTGCGCTTGGTGATGGTTTTCCAGCCAGCGGCGCGCGCAAGCTCGGCGTTGATCTTGATGAACGCGAGCTGGTCCGAGGGCACGTCTTCTTCGGCGAAGATGGCGTTGGCCGGACATTCGGGGATGCAGACCGCACAGTCTATGCACTCGTCGGGGTCGATGGTCAGGAAGTTCGGCCCTTCTTTGAAGCAATCGACGGGGCACACGTCCACGCAATCGGTGTATTTGCAGTTGATGCAGTTTTCGGTAACGACGTGGGTCATGACGGATGGTTGCCGGTGGGTGAAAGCCCGCGATTTTATGCGGGCGACTGATGCTGGTTAGCGCAGTAGGGGCTGATCCATGTCAGGACAATGCCAGGACAATGCCCGGTCACTGCACCAGCACGGCCGCAGCGGTGCGGTGGCTGGCGGTATCGACGAGGATGAGCGAACCGAGCACGCGCGCCTGCGCAAACGGCGCGGCAGGGATGGGCTCTTGCAGCAGCAGCTGCACCTGGCCGATGGCGTTGGGCTCGAGCTGCGTGGCCTCTTGCGCGGCCAGGGTGTGGATGTCGAGCCGGTGCAGGATGCGCTGCACCTTGGCCTTGACCCAGCGGTGGCCGTGCAGCGCCCAATAGACGCGGCCCGGCTGCAGCGGCTCGTCGTCCATCCAGGCGAGCGTGGCGGTGAAATCGCGCCGCGCGGGCCAGACGGGCGCAGCGGCGGGTGCTGCGGGCGTGTCGAAGTCGTCGGTACTCTCGCCCTGCGGCGCTTGCGGTGTGACAGCAGCGGCGGGCGCGGCCATGATCCAGTCGCCGCGCGAGACATCGACTTCGCGGTCCAGTACCACGCCGGCGCTGTGGCCTGCGCGCACGGCCTGGGGCGTGCGCACGGTGTCCAGCACCTGCGCCACGCGCGCCATGTGGCCGCTCGGGAAGACTTGCACTTCCATGCCTTCGCGCACCTGGCCCGCGGCCACGCGGCCCCAGAATACGCGCCGCCCGCGCGTGGTGTCGGCCGAGGCGGAGAACTTTTCCACCCACTGCACGGGCAGGGCCAGCGGCAGCGCGCAGTCGGCGGGCGTGGTGGGCAACTGCTCCAATACTTGCAGCAGGCTAGCGCCCTGGTAGCCGCACCAGCCGGCGTGGGCGTGCTCGAAATCGACCACGTTCCAGCCTTCGAGCGCCGAAATCGGCACGATGGCCGTGGGCGTGATGCCGCTCGCGCGCGCAAAGTCCAGCAAGGCGGCGCGGATGTGTGTATAGGCGAGCGCCGGGTCGTCCACGGCGTCGAGCTTGTTGATCGCAAACACGATGGAGGGCACGCGCAGCAGGTCGAGCAGCAGCGTGTGGCGGCGCGTTTGCGGCAGCAGCGCGAGCGCAGGGTTGCGCCAGTCGAGCTTGGTGGCATCGACGAGCACCACGGCGGCGTCGGCCTGCGAGGCGGCGGTGACCATGTTGCGCGTGTATTGCTCGTGCCCCGGCGCGTCGCCGATGATGAACTTGCGCGCCTCGGTGGCAAAGTAGCGCCAGGCCACGTCGATGGTGATGCCCTGCTCGCGCTCGGCCTGCAGGCCGTCGGTGAGCAGCGCCAGGTCGGCCGTGCCGCCGCGCGTGACGCCTGCGAGGTGGTCTTGCAGCACCGCGCGGCTGTCGAGCAGCAGGCGCCCGATCAGCGTGCTTTTGCCGTCATCGACCGAGCCGCAGGTGATGAAGCGCAGCGCCGCCGCGCGCGTGCCGGCGTCTGAAAATTTGGCATCATTTTGGCAATTTGCCAAGGTAGGACGAGCGCTAGCAGCTATTGATTCAGTAGTTTCCATGATCCCGTCCCAAGTCAGAAGTACCCATCGCGTTTGCGCTTTTCCATGCTCGCCTCGCTGGTCTGGTCGTCCATGCGCGTGGCGCCGCGTTCGCTGACTTCGGCGGCCAGGGTTTCGCGCACGATGTCGGCGGGCGTGGCGGCGCTGCTCTCGACCGGGCAGGTGCAGGTGATGTCGCCCACGGTGCGAAAGCGCACGCTGCGTGTGTGCACCTGCTCGCCCTCGCGCGGCGGCGTCAGCGGCGTGACGGGCACGAGCAGGCCGCGGCGCTCGACCACCTCGCGCGGGTGGGCGTAGTAGAGGCTGGGCAGCGCGATGTGCTCGCGCGCGATGTATTGCCACACGTCGAGCTCGGTCCAGTTGCTGATCGGGAACACGCGAAAGTGCTCGCCCGGCTGCAGCCGCGTGTTGAACAGCGTCCAGAGTTCGGGCCGCTGCGCTTTGGGCTGCCACTGGCCGAAGCCGTCGCGGTGGCTGAAGATGCGTTCCTTGGCGCGCGCCTTTTCTTCGTCGCGCCGCGCGCCGCCGAGCAGTGCGTCGAAGCGGAACTCTTCGATGGCTTCGAGCAGCGTGACCGACTGGTGCGCGTTGCGGCTCTCGCCCGGGTGCGCCAGGCGCACGGTGCCGCGCGCCATGCTGTCCTCGACGCTGCGCACGATCAGCGTGGCCTGCAGCTCGGCGGCGCGCTGGTCGCGAAAGGCCGTGACCTCGGGGAAGTTGTGTCCCGTGTCTATCATCAACAGAGGAAACGGGATGCGGCCCACGCCAAAAGCCTTTTCGGCGCAGCGCAGCATCACGAGCGAATCCTTGCCGCCCGAAAACAGCAGCGCCGGGCGCTCGAACGCCGCGGCGGTTTCGCGCAGGATGAAGATGGTTTCTTCCTCGAGCGCGTCCAGGTGCGCATTGCTCAGCTGGTGCCGCGCGGGCTGGGCGGTGGTTTGCAGCAATTCGGTGTCGGTGCGGGCGTTCATGCTTTTGCTTCCCCTTGTTTCACGTGCAGGCCGCATTCCTTGGCCTGTTCATCCTCCCACCACCAGCGGCCCGCGCGAAAGTCCTCGCCCACGGCAATGGGGCGTGTGCACGGGGCGCAGCCTATGCTGGGGTAAAAGCGGTCGTGCAGCACGTTGGTGGGCACGCCGTGGCTGGCGATGTAGTGCCACACGTCGCCCCAGCTCCAGGCTGCGAGTGGATTGAATTTGGTCAGGCCCTTGCTGGGCACTTCGGAGTCATCGACGAGCGGCACATTCGCGCGCGCGCCCGACTGCTCGCGGCGCAAGCCGGTGATCCAGCCCTTTTGTCCCGCGAGCGCGCGCGCCAGCGGCTCGAGCTTGCGCACGGCGCAGCAGGCTTTGCGCAGCGTGATGCTGCGGTACATGGCGTCCTGCCCTTCGCGTTGCACGAAGGCGGCCACGGCCTGGGCGTCGGGGCTATAGACCGTGACCGGCGCGTGCGGGTGCCGGGCCTGCTGCGCCTGCAGCTGCGCGAGCAGCGCGAGCGTTTCGGCGTGCAGCGCCCCCGTGTCGAGCACGAAAATGCCCACGGCGAGCGCATGGCGGTTGATCAGGTCGGTGATGACCATGTCCTCGGCGCCCAGGCTGTTGGCCTGCACCACGGGGCCTTGCGCCGCGGCGCGCTGCAGCGTGTGCACGGCTTCGCCCAGCTTGGCGGCAAAGTCGGGCGAGGGGCGCGCGTAGAGCGCGATGGCGCTGCTCTCGCCTTGCACTTCCTGCATTTCCTGCGCTCCCTGCGCATGCTGGGGCACAGTCGGTGCAGACGCCATGGAAGAAAAAGCGCTGTTCATAAGGCCTCCGGCGCGGCGGTGCGCACAAAGCGCGGCGCGGGCGTGCGCGCGTCGCCCTGGTAAAAGTCGGTAAAGCGGTGCAATTGGCGCTCGGCCGCGGCCCAGTCGGTATCGTCTGGCAGCACCACGCTGCTGAAGCCGCAGCGCGCCATTTGCAGCAACTGGTCGATCAGCACCTCGCCCGTGGCGCACAGCTCGCCCGCAAAACGGTAGCGCCGGCGCAGCAGCATCGCCTGGCTGAAGGCGCGGCCATCGGTGAACTTGGGGAAATGCAGCTCGATGCGCTCCACGCCTTCGAATGCGCCCGCCGCGGCCAGGTCGGCGAGCTCGGCGTCGTTCGCGATTTGCAAGGTTTTTTGGCCGTTTGTGCCCGCCTGGTGGGCGCTGGCAGCTATCAATTTGATCATTTTCTGGCTAGTTTCGTGGTTCAAGCCTGGATTCATGCGGCGCTGGTTTCGCCGGCGTGTGCAGCCTGCGTGGCGCGGTGCTCGTCCAGGCGCGCGCCGTTGGCCGCGGCCTTGAAGGGCTCGTGGCCGACGCGGCGCAGCGTGGCGATGAAGGGCTCTGCCGCATGCAAGCGCAGCGCGCGATAGGTGTCCAAAATCGCCTCCACCACGCCCGGTACCTCGGCTGCGCTGAACGACGGCCCCACCACCTTGCCCGGCGTCGCAGGGCCCGAGAGCGCCGAGCCGTCCGAGCCGCCCAGCGTCACCTGGTACCACTCCTTGCCGTCTTTATCGACACCCAAAATGCCGATGTGCCCGCTGTGGTGGTGCCCGCAGCTGTTGATACAGCCGCTGATGTGCAAGTCGATAGGCCCGAGGTCACTGACCTCGTCGATGTCGGCAAACAGTTCAGTCAGCGCCGCGGCGATCGGGATCGCACGCGCGTTCGCGAGCGAACAAAAATCCCCGCCGGGGCACGCGATCATGTCGGTGAGCAGCCCGATGTTGGGCTGCGCGAGGCCCAGCGCGCGCGCCTGCGCGTACAGCGCGGGCAAGTCGCTTTGATGCACCCAGGGCAGCAGCAGGTTTTGCGTGTGCGTGACGCGCGCCTCGCCCGCGCTGAAGCGCTCGGCCAAATCGGCCAGCGCCAGCAGCGTGTCCGCATCCGCATCGCCCGGCGCCCAGCCCGCGCGCTTGAACGACAGCGTCACGGCCGCGAGCTGCGGCAGCCGGTGCGCGCGCACGTTTTGCCTGAGCCAACGCTGGTACGCAGCGCCGGCCGTATCGGTGCTGCTGGCCAAGCTGGCGGGCGCGAGCGGCGGCACGGCAAAGCTCGCCTGCACGCGCGCAAGCTCGGCGTCGCTGATGGTGTGGGGCGCGCCGTCGCGCGTGACGATGGCCTGGTATTCGGCCTCCACAGCATCGATGAAGCGCTGCCCTTCGGCCTTGACCAGGATTTTGATGCGCGCCTTCCACTTGTTGTCGCGCCGCCCATACTGGTTATAGACGCGCACCACGGCATCGACGTAGTTGAGCAGCTCGCGCCAGGGCAAAAATTCGCGCACCACGGTGCCGATCACCGGCGTGCGCCCCATGCCCCCGCCCACGCTCACCGCAAAACCCACGCCGCCCGCATCGCTTTGCACCGCGCGCAGGCCGATGTCGTACCAGCCTGTGGCAGCGCGGTCTTCGGTGGCGCCGCTGAAGGCGATCTTGAACTTGCGCGGCAAAAAAGCGAACTCGGGGTGCAGCGTGCTCCACTGGCGCAAAATTTCGGCAAACGGCCGCGTGTCGAGGATCTCGTCGGGCGCAACGCCCGCGAGCGCGTCGCAGGTGATGTTGCGAATGGCGTTGCCGCTGGTCTGTATGCCGTGCATCTGCACGCTCGCGAGCAAGTCCATCACGTCGGCCGCGCGCGCGAGCGGAATCCAGTTGAACTGCACGTTGGTGCGCGTGGTGAAGTGCGCGTAGCCCAACTTCAAGGGCGGCGCCGCGAGCGTGAGCCCCGGCTGCGAAGCCTGCAGCGCGTCCTGCGTGGCCTGCGCCTGCGCGAGCAAATCGGCATCGGGCTGGTCGAACTCGCGTGCGATGCGCGCGAGCATGCGCAGCTGCGCACTGCTGACCTCGCCATACGGCACCGCCACGCGCAGCATGGGTGCGTGGCGCTGCACGTACCAGCCGTTTTGCAGGCGCAGCGGCAAAAACTGCTCGTCGCTGAGCTGCCCGGCCTGCCAGCGCTGCAACTGATCGCGAAACTGCGCGGCGCGCAGGCGGATGAATTCTTGGTCGAAAGCGGTGTATTGGTACATGAAACGTCTGCACGAAAGCACGGGCTGCGAGCGCACGCTGCGGCAGACACGTGGGCCAAAACACCCACGACAAAGCCCGCCATACGCTGCATCGGATCGAATATGGCAGCGAATGTAGGCGGGCTTTTTATGAAAACAAACTACAGTTTTTTCTTGCGCTTATGCAAATAAGCTTATTTCGGAATGTTGGCGTCGAAGGCAGGATCAATGGGCAGTTGCAGCGCGTTGGCGATCTGGTTGGTTTTTGCGGCCAGGCCGATGATGGCCAGCAGCTCGGCATGCTGCGCCGCCGTCATGCCCTTGGCCCGTGCCGCCGCCGTGTGCGAGTGCACACAGTAGCTGCAGCCGTTGGCCACCGATACCGCGATGTAGATCAGCTCCTTGGTCAAGGGGTCGAGCGTGCTTGGTGTGGCCATGACGCGTTTGACCTCGGCCCAGGTGCTTTCGAGCAGCGCCGGATCGAAGGCCAGCGCATGCCAGAGGTTGTTGATGAAGTCCGTTTTGCGCGTGGCGCGGATGTCGTCGAAAACGGCCTTCACGCGCGGGTCATTTTCGGGGTTTGGAATGGGAGCGAGGGTGGACATGATGAACCAAAAAAGAGGCGGAGGAGAGGAATGCGCTCATTCAGCCCTTGGCCTGCTCCAGGCGCTTTTCGATCTCGTGGCGCTGAATTTTGCCGGTGCTGCTGCGCGGAAAATCTTCGAGTGCGACGAAACGGACTTCCTTGGGGAGCTTGTAGCGCGCGAGGCGGCTGCGGCACCATTGCAGCAGGGCTTGCGCGTCGAGGGCGGCGCCGGGCTTGAGCGCCACGAGCGCAATGGGCACTTCGCCCCAGCGGGCATCACGATGGCGCACGGCCACGGCGTCGGCGACGGCTTCGTGCGCGAGCAGGACGCGCTCGATTTCGGCAGGGTAGATGTTCTCGCCGCCCGACTTGATGAGGTATTTGGCGCGATCGACGAAGTCCAGCGTGCCGTCGGGGTGGCGCACGAACAGGTCGCCCATGTGGAACCAACCTCCGCGAAAATCGTGTGCATTGACTTCGGGCGCATTCCAGTAGCCCGAAAACAGCGTGGGGCCGCGCAGCGCGAGCTCGCCAGGCACGCCCACTGGTACCTCGCGATCGTCCGCATCGACGAGACGGATGCGGCAAAACCCCGATTCGCGCTTGGCCAGGCTGTGCGGCACCTGGCCGGGCGCGAGCAAAGCGCCCGAAGCCGGCGCAAGCCCCGTTTCGGTGGCGCCGAAGCTGTTGAGGTAGGGCGCGTTCAGGAGCGCCGTGAGCTCGGCGAGCTGCTGCAGCGGCACCAAATCGGCCATGGCACCGACCATGCGCACACCGCATGCCTTGGTGGCGTTGCGGCGCAAGCCGTCGATGAAAACGTCGATCATCCCGGGCATGGCCACGAGCCAGCCGATCTGCTCGCGCTCGAGCGTGGCGCAGAGCCTGTCCACGTCGAGGCCGTCTTGCACGATCACCTTGCCGCCTATCATCAGCGTGGCCAGCGCGAAATCGGTCGCGGCCATGTGAAAAAGCGGCGACCAGGCGATGTAGTTGTGCATGGCCGTGATGCCGTATTCCCCCGCAAACGCCTGCGCGCGCGCCACCATGGCGCGCTGGCTGATCAGCGCGCCCTTGGGCAGCCCGGTGGTGCCGCTCGTGTAGAGGATCACGAGGCCGTCTTCGGGCTCGGGCGCCGCTTCGGGCGCTGGGCCAGGCTCGGCGTCGGGGGCGCTGGCGAGCAGCCCTTCGTATTCAGCCTCGATCACGACGACCTGCGGCACGCCGTGGTCTATGCGCCCCAGCTGCGCAGCAAAGCGTGCCGAGACGAAGATCAGCGCAGGCGTCGTGAGCCGGATGCAATGCTGCAATTCGCCATCGGACAAACGCCAGTTCAAGCACGGCACGATGGCCCCGAGCTTGGCCGCGGCAAGCTCCAGCTCAAGGTACGCGATGCTGTTTTCTGAAAGTATCGCCACGCGCCCGCCCCGCCCTATGCCGTGCGCAGCAAGCGCATGCGCGAGCCGATTTACGCGCCGGTTCAGCTCGGCGTAAGTGAAGCGGCGCTGGGCGTCTTCGACGGCGATGTCCGACGCGCGTATCACGGCGTTTTTGCGCAACGCGTCGGCGACGGTGAATTGGAAACTGGCTGCAGGAATCATCATGGCATTTGCTATCGGGGTTCAAGTGCAACCATCATTTCCAATAAGTGCACCGGGATTCGGCTTTGGTCGTGAATACCTGATCGCCTGGGATTTTGTCGCCGCCTTTGTAATAATCCCAGGCATATTTGGATTCGGCTGGCGACTTGACCTGGCGCAGATACAAATCACTGACCATTCTGCCGTCTGGACGTATCGTTCCTTTTTTGATCAACGCATCGTTCAGGGGGGTATTTTTCATGGCGGCCAAAACTTTGTCGGCGTCGTCCGTGCCCGTGACCTTGACTGCTTTCAAATAGTGCAGCACCCCAGAATAGCTCGAAGCGTGGATCATGTTGGGCATTTTTTTGATTTTCTCGAAATAGCGCCTGGCCCAGGTGCGTGATTCATTGTCTTGATCCCAATACCAGCTGTCGGTCAGGTACATGCCTTGCGTGACGTTCAGTCCGAGGCTGTGGATGTCGTTCACGAACAAGAGCATACCGGCGAGCTGCATGGTTTTGTTGATGCCAAATTCGTGTGCGGCTTTGATCGCATTGATAGCATCGGCACCAGCATTCGCCAGGCCCAATATCTGCGCCTTGGAAGACTGCGCCGTGAGCAGGAAGGAAGAAAAGTCCGACGCAGCAATGGGGTGCTTGACGCTTCCCAACACCGTGCCGCCATTGGCTTTGACGACGTCGGCCGTGTCTTTTTCGAGCGAGGCACCAAAAGCGTAGTCGGCCGTCAGGAAATACCAGGTTTTCCCACCGCGTTTGACGATGGCCGTGCCGGTACTTCGTGCCACCGCGGTCGTATCGACTCCGAAGTGAATGGTGTAGGGACTGCAATCCTCGTTGGTGAGACGCGACGTGCCCGTGCTCAAAACGAACAGAGGCTTTCGCTTTTCCTGCGCGATTTTGGCCATGGCGAGTGCCGCGCTGGAATTGCTGGAAGCCAGCAGGACATCCACCCCTTCCTGATCGACCCATTGTCTTGCAATATTCGCGGCAATATCGGCTTTGTTTTGGTAATCCTTGAACAGAAGTTCGATTTTTTTGCCGTTGATTGCGCCGCCCATGTCAGCAATCGCCATTTTGACGGCCTCGACGGAGCCAGGCCCAGTGACGTCAGCATAAAGACTCGAAAGGTCGACGACGAGACCGATTTTGATGGTGTCTCCAGAAATTTGGGCTGATGCAGGCGCAGACAAGACGAGCATGCTGGCTGCGAAAAGTGAGGTCAATGAACGAAGATATTTCATGGCTGCCCGTTTGGTAGTTGAAGATGAATAACAGCCAAAATCTAGTTCCGCGCAAACCGTCTGTCAATCGGCCAGGCGACAATTGCGTTCAGGGTATTCCCGTATTTTCGTTTTTTCTTGCCACCGCTCCGGCGGCCCGCTGGGCGCGACAATTACGATGCTTTGACTCACCCGCGACATTTCACTCTTTTGCACCATGCCCTTCACCGCCCTGCCCCTGCCCCCTTGCGAACTTGGCGAATCCCCCTTTTGGCACTCGCTGGAAAAGCGCCTTTACTGGTGCGACATCCATGGGTTTGCCGTACATGCCTGGGAGCCGCAGACGGCGCGGCATTGGCGCTGGAGTACGCCCTCCGAGCCCGGCTGTTGCGCGCCCATGCAGGGCGGGGGCGTGGTGCTGGGCTTGCGGGACGGCTTTTACGCGCTCGATGCGCAAACCGGCGCCATCACCTGCATCGCCAAGCTGCCGCCAGAGTCGCACGACCCGCAGCGGCTGCGCCTCAACGACGGGCGTTGCGACCGCGCGGGGCGTTTTTGGGCCGGCTCCGTGGTGAGCCCGCGCACGCAGCCCGACGCGGCGCTGTGGCGTCTGGACTGCCGCAGCACGCCGTGCAGTCTGCAGCGCATGGCGGGCGACAACTACACCGCCAACGGCCTGGCTTTCAGCCCCGACGAGCGCTGGCTCTACTGGGCCAACACGCCTGCGCACCGCATAGACCGCTTTGCCTTCGACGCCGCCAGCGGCAGCCTGGGCGCGCGCACGCCCTGGGTGCAGTTTGCGCTGCCGCAAGACGGCGAGCCCTACGGCGGGCGGCCCGACGGCGCGAGCGTCGATGCGCAGGGCAACTACTGGGTGGCGATGTTCGAAGGCGCCTGCGTGCTGCAGCTCTCACCCGCGGGCGAGGTGCTGCAGCGCCTGGCCACGCCTGTGCAGTGCCCAACCATGGTGTGCTTTGGCGACGAAGACCTGCGCACGCTGTACGTGACCTCGGCGCGGCGCGGGCGCCCGCCCGAGGAATGCACCGCCCCCGTGCCCGCGGGCGCGCTGCTGCGCCTGCGCGTGGAGGTGCCGGGGCTGCCGGTGAATTTTTTTCGCCACGCATCTGCCGCGGCGACGTGATGCGCCTGCGGCGCTCACTCGCCCAGGTACGCGGCACGCACGCGCGCGTCGTCGAGCAGTTCCTGCCCCGGCCCACTCATGGTGATGAGGCCTGAGTCCATGACGTAGCCGCGGTCGGCCAGGGCGAGCGCGCGGCTCGCGTTTTGTTCGACGAGCAAGATCGTCACGCCGAGCGCATAAACGTCGCGCACGACTTCGAAAATTTTGTCCACCATGATGGGCGACAAGCCCATGGATGGCTCGTCGAGCAGCAGCAGCTTGGGCTGGCTCATGAGCGCGCGCGCCATCGCGAGCATCTGCTGCTCGCCGCCCGACATGGTGCCCGCGAGCTGGTCCTTGCGCTCGCGCAGGCGCGGGAAGATGCCGAACATGCGCTCGATGTCGGCCTTGATGCCGGCCTTGTCCTTGCGCGTGTAGGCGCCCATCTGCAGGTTTTCGAGGATGGTCATGCGCGCGAACACGCCGCGCCCCTCGGGCACCATCACCAGGCCTTTGTGCACCAAGTCCCAGGCGCCCTTGCCGCGGATGCTCTCGCCAAGATAGCGGATTTCGCCGTCGAAGGGCAGCGTGCCCGTGACGGCCTTCATGGTGGTGGTCTTGCCCGCGCCGTTGGAGCCGATCAGCGACACCAGCTCGCCCGCACGCACCTCCAGGTCCACGCCCTTGACGGCCTCGATGCCGCCGTAGGCCACCTTCAGCCCTTGCACCTGCAGCAGGACTTCGTTCGATTGGTGTTCGGCCATGCTCAATGTCCTCCGGTGCTGGGGAGCCGGTCGGACTTTGGAATCGTCGGCTGCGAATGCGCCGCAGCGGCCCATTTTTCACCGGCTTCTTGCCCCATAGCACCACTATGGGACTGCGAATCCGGCAAAAACTGGCCTCGCTGGGGCACATTCTCGCTATCGACGTCCAAAGTCCGATCGGCTCCCAGATAGGCTGCTATCACTTTTTCGTCCTTTTGCACCATATCGGGCGTGCCTTCGGCGATCTGCTTGCCATAGTCGAGTACCGTGACGCGGTCGCACAGGCCCATCACGAGCTTCACGTCGTGCTCAATCAGCAAGATCGTGCGTTTGTCCTTGCGGATGCGGTCTATGAGCGCGCGCAGCTGCAGCTTTTCGGTGGCGTTCATGCCCGCCGCGGGCTCGTCGAGCGCGATGAGCTGCGGGTCGGTGGCGAGTGCACGCGCGATCTCCAGGCGCCGCTGGTCGCCGTAGCTCAGGGTGCGCGCCTTGAAGTCGGCGAGCTGCCCAATGCCCACGTAGTCGAGCAGTTCCTGCGCGCGCCGCGCGATCGCGGCCTCTTCGTCCTTGAAGCCTTTGGTGCGCAGCACCGCGCCGAGCAGACCCGAGCGCGTGCGCACGTGGCGGCCGACCATGACGTTTTCGAGCGCGGTCATGTCGGCAAAGAGGCGGATGTTTTGAAAGGTGCGCGCGATGCCGGCCTTGGCGACTTCGTGCACCGCCGTGGGCTCGTAGGGCTTGCCGGCGAGCTCGAAGCTGCCGCTGTCTGGCGTGTAGAGCCCGGTGATCACGTTGAAAAAAGTGGTCTTGCCGGCGCCGTTGGGGCCGATCAGGCCATAAATCTGGCCGCGGCGGATGGTGATGCCTACGTCCGCGAGCGCCTGCAGGCCGCCGAAGCGCTTGGACACGCCCGTGACCTTGAGCACCACGTCGTTCGATGTTGGTTCCGTCATAGGGGAATTCTCTTGTGCGGTCGGGTGGGCTCAGGTTTTATGCAGCTGGCTCTTGCCATGCTCGGGCGCGGGCCACAGGCCGCGCGGGCGCAGCAGCATGACGATGATCATGGCCAGCGCGATCAGCAGCTGGCGCAAAATGGCCGAATCCAGGCGCCCGTCGGTCATGCCTTGCAGCGGGCCTGCCACGTAACGCAGCACTTCAGGCAGGGCCGCGAGCAGCACCGCGCCCAGCACCACACCCGGAATGTGCCCGATGCCGCCGAGCACCACCATGGCGACGATCATCACCGACTCCATCAGGCTGAACGACTCGGGCGAAACGAAGCCCTGAAAGCCCGCGAACATCACCCCCGCCACGCCGCCGAACGAGGCGCCCATGCCAAAGGCCAGCAGCTTCATGTTGCGCGTGTTGATGCCCATGGCCTTGGCGGCGATCTCGTCCTCGCGGATGGCCATCCAGGCGCGGCCTATGCGCGAGTCCTGCAGGCGGTAGCTCACGATCACGCTGAACACCACGAGCACGAGGAACAGGTAGTAGTACAGCGTGACCGAGGCGATGTCGAAGCCGAACAGTTCCAGGCGCTTGCCCAGGTTCAGACCAAAGAGCTGGATCGAGTCGATCTGGCCCATGCCCTTGGGCCCGTTGGTCAGGTTGATGGGGTGATCGAGGTTGTTCAGGAAGATGCGGATGATCTCGCCAAAGCCCAGCGTCACGATGGCCAGGTAGTCGCCGCGCAACTTCAGCGTGGGCGCGCCCAGCAGCACGCCAAAGAGCGCCGCGACCAGCGCCGCGAGCGGCACCGCGACCCAGACGGAAAAGTGCAGTCCATTGGGAAACAGCGCCGCAAAGTAAGCGAAGTTGTCGCTGAGCTGCGGCGAGGCGACGAAGCCGAACAGATAGGCGCCCACGGCGTAAAAGGCCACGTAGCCCAAATCGAGCAGCCCGGCGTAGCCGACCACGATGTTCAGGCCCAGCGCCAGCATGACGTAGAGCAGCGCCAGGTCGGCAATGCGCACCCAGGCATTGCCAAAATACTGCAGCACCAAGGGCAGCACCAACAAGGCGATGGCGCCGATGATCCATGGTGCGGTTTTGCGATTGTGGTTGTGCATGGCAAGCCCCTCAAGCGCGATCGGCCACGCGCTCGCCCAGCAGGCCCGAGGGGCGCAGCGTGAGGATGATGATGAGCACGATGAAGGCGAAGATGTCGGCGTAGTTGCTGCCCAGGATGCCGCCCGTGAACGTGCCTATGTAGCCCGAGCCAATGGCCTCGATCAGGCCGAGCAGGATGCCGCCGACCACGGCCCCGGCGAGGTTGCCTATGCCGCCGAACACCGCCGCCGTGAAGGCCTTGAGCCCCGGCAAAAAGCCCATGGTGTGCTGCGCCGTGCCGTAGTTGGAGGCGTACATGATGCCCGCGATGGCCGCAAGCACCGCGCCGATGATGAAGGTGGCCGAAATCACCATGTCGGGCTTCACCCCCATGAGCGCCGCCACGCGCGGGTTCTCCGCCGTGGCGCGCATGGCACGGCCGAGCTTGGTGTAGTTCACGAGATACACCATGGCCGCGAGCGCCACCACCGTCACGCCCAAGATCAGGATTTGCATGGAGGTGATCACGGCGCCGCCCAGTTCCACGGGCTGGGCGGGCAGCAGCATGGGATAGGGCTTGTAGTTGGGCTTCCAGATGATCATGGCCAGCGTCTGCAGCAGGATGGACATGCCTATGGCCGTGATCAGCGGCGCCAGCCGCGGGCTGTTGCGCAAGGGGCGGTAGGCCACCTTTTCGATCACGAAATTGAGCAGCGCCGCCACGGTGCAGGCGATCAGCGTCGCCAGCAGCAGGATGAGCCAGCCGGGCGCGTCGGGCATGGCCTGCTGCATCCAGCCGATACAGCTCCAACTCGTGAGCGCGCCCACCATGAGCACCTCGCCGTGGGCGAAGTTGATGAGCTGGATGATGCCGTACACCATGGTGTAGCCCAGGGCTATCAAGGCGTACATGCTGCCCAGAACCAGACCGTTGATGATCTGCTGCAGCAAGATGTCCATAACAAAGTCCTTCGTTGGTAACGTGGGGTGGTCCTGCACCAGGCGCGGGATAGGCGCCTGGGCCCGCAAAAGCTAGCAAAAAACCCGCCAGATAGGATGCTGCGCGGGTTTGGGTGGGGGCGATTGTAGTCAGAGCAGCGGCTGCTGTTACAGCACCATGACACGGGGTTTTCCCCGTTGTCGGCAGTCCCCTTGCAGGGCTGTCACGCTTCGCCAGTCTGCGCAGTGCCTTGCGCGCGCGCAGCCGCATTGCGCGCGCGCAAATCGCGCAGCTTGTGCGCGATCTTGATCTCCAACCCGCGCTCCACGGGCGCGTAAAAATGCGGCTCAGCCATGCCTTCTGGCAGGTAGCGCTCGCCCGCGGCGAAGGCGTCCTCCTCGTCGTGCGCGTAGCGGTAGTCCTTGCCGTAGTCGAGCTGCTTCATGAGCTTCGTCGGCGCGTTGCGCAAGTGCAGCGGCACGGGGCGCGTGCCGTCTTTTTGCACCCAGGCGCGCGCCGCGTTGTAGGCGCGGTACACCGCGTTCGACTTGGGTGCCACGGCCAGATAGAGCACGCATTCGGCCAGCGCCAGTTCGCCCTCGGGGCTGCCCAGGCGCTCATAGACCTCGGCGGCGTCGAGCGCAAGGCGCAGCGCGCGCGGATCGGCCAGGCCGATGTCCTCGCTCGCCATGCGCACCATGCGCCGCACGATGTAGCGCGGATCGACGCCGCCGTCGAGCATGCGCACAAGCCAATACAGCGCCGCGTCGGGGTCGGAGCCGCGCACCGCCTTGTGCAGCGCGCTGATGGTGTCGTAGAACTGCTCGCCGCCCTTGTCGTAGCGGCGCAGCTGCTGGCCCAGCACCTGCAAGAGCCAGGCGTCGGTGATCTGCGCGCGCTGCTCCTGCGCGGCCGCGATGGCGAGCGTCTCGACGGTGTTGAGCAGGCGGCGCGCATCGCCGTCGGCGTAGGCGACGAGGCGCTCGATTGCTTCTTCTTCGATAGCTGGTAGCGCTTGCTGCGCTTGGGCTAGAGCCAGAATTTGCTTCAAATCGGCGGGTGTGAGCGGCTGCAGCACATAGACCGTGGCGCGCGACAGCAGCGCCGAGTTGACCTCGAACGAGGGGTTTTCCGTGGTCGCGCCGATGAAGGTGAACAGTCCGCTTTCGACATGCGGCAAAAAGGCGTCCTGCTGGCTCTTGTTGAAGCGGTGCACCTCATCGACGAACACGATGGTGGCGCGCGGCAGCAGGCCCGCGCGCGCCGCCTCGGCCTGCTGCACGGCGTCGCGGATGTCCTTCACACCGCCGAGCACCGCGCTGATGCTGATGAACTGCGCGTCGAACGCCTCGGCCATGAGCCGCGCGATGGTGGTCTTGCCCACGCCCGGCGGCCCCCAGAAGATGCAGCTGTGCGGCCGCCCGGACTCGAACGCCAGGCGCAGCGGCATGCCCGGCCCGAGCACATGCTGCTGCCCGATCACGTCGGCGAGCCGACGCGGGCGCAGGCGCTCGGCCAGCGGCTGGTACATGCGGGGCGCGGCGGTGGAAGGGTTGGCAGCAGGGGCGCTCATGGCCTCATCCAGGCTGGCAGTGAACGGCGTTGCGCGGCCTCACTGCCGCAGCACGTCCGCGCCCGCGGGCGGCTTGAAGGCGAAGGTGCCCGGCGGCAGCGCGGGCAGGGTCTGCACGTGGCTGAAGCGGATCAGCGAGCGCTGGCCGAAGCTGTCGAGGATGTCCAGCGCCGCGAGCTGCTCGCCGACAAAACCCACGCGCACGCTCTGCAGCTGCCCGTCCTTGGTTTTGGGCGTGGCCTGCACCCATTCGAGTCCGTCCTGCGCGGGCGCGTCTTCGAGCGTGAACTGCGCGCGCAGCGCGCCCAGGTCGGCCGCGGACGCCAGCAAGGCCGCAGGCGTGCTGCCCAGCGCGTCGGCCTGCTTGCGCTGCGTGACCTGGTTCAGGTCTGCGTCATAGAGCCACAGCGTCTGCCCGTCGGCCACGATGGTTTGCGCAAACGGTTTTTGATAGACGAACTTGAAGCGCCCCGGGCGCTGGAAGGCGAAGCTGCCGCTCGAGGTCTTGCTGCGCGCGGCCTGCCCTTCTTTCGCTGGCAGGGTCACGACCTGCGTGAATTCGGCCTGGCCAGCCCGCGTGTTTTGCAGAAAATTTTCCAAGCTTTTTAGGCCGTTAGCGCCCGCCAGCTGTGCGCTTGCAGCTATCAAAAAAGTAAAAAACAATTTTTTCAACAAGTCACTCCTCGCGGCCGGGCACGAGCACGTCGCGCTGGCCGCTCGTGGTCAGGCTGCTCACCAGGCCGGCTTTTTCCATGTCCTCGAGCAAGCGCGCCGCGCGGTTGTAGCCTATGCGCAGCTTGCGCTGCACATACGAGATGCTGGCCTTGCGGTCCTTGAGCACTATGGCCACGGCTTGGTCGTACATGGGGTCTTTGTCGCCGCTTTCACCCCCTTCGCCAAAGGCATCGACCTCGCCCTCGACGGCGCCGCCCTCGAGCACGCCGTCGATGTAGTCAGGCTCACCCTGGCTCTTGAGGTAGCCGACCACGCGGTGCACCTCCTCGTCGCTCACGAAGGCGCCGTGCACGCGGATCGGCAGGCCCGTGCCGCTGGCCATGTAGAGCATGTCGCCCATGCCCAGCAGGGCTTCGGCGCCCATCTGGTCGAGGATGGTGCGGCTGTCGATCTTGCTGCTCACCTGGAAGGCGATGCGCGTGGGGATGTTGGCCTTGATCAGGCCCGTGATCACATCGACGCTGGGGCGCTGCGTGGCCAAAATCAAGTGGATGCCCGCGGCGCGCGCCTTTTGCGCGAGGCGCGCGATCAGCTCCTCGATTTTCTTGCCCACCACCATCATCAGGTCGGCGAGCTCGTCGATCACCACCACGATGTAGGGCAGGCGCTGCAGCGGCTCGGGCTCCTCGGGCGTGAGGCTGAAAGGGTTGGCAATCGACTCACCGCGCGCCTTGGCCTCGTCGATCTTGGCGTTGTAGCCCGCGAGGTTGCGCACGCCCAGCTTGCTCATGAGCTTGTAGCGCCGCTCCATCTCGCCCACGCACCAGTTGAGGCCCTGCGCGGCCTGCTTCATGTCGGTGACCACGGGCGCGAGCAGGTGCGGGATGCCCTCATAGACCGACATTTCGAGCATCTTCGGGTCGATCAGCAGCAGACGCACGTCGCGCGCCTCGGCCTTGTAGAGCAGCGAAAGAATCATGGCGTTGAGCCCGACCGACTTGCCCGAGCCCGTGGTGCCGGCCACGAGCACGTGCGGCATTTTGGCCAGGTCGGCCACCACGGGCTTGCCCACGATGTCCTTGCCCAGCCCCATGGTGAGCAGCGACTTGGCCTCGTGATAGACCTGCGAGCCCAGAATTTCCGCGAGCCGGATCGACTGGCGCTTGGCATTGGGCAGCTCCAGCGCCATGTAGTTCTTGCCCGGAATGGTCTCGATCACGCGGATGGACACCAGGCTCAGCGAGCGCGCCAAATCCTTGGCCAGGCCGACGATCTGCGCGCCCTTCACCCCCGTGGCGGGCTCGACCTCGTAGCGCGTGATCACCGGCCCCGGCATGGCCGCGACCACCTGCACCTCGACGCCAAAGTCGCGCAGCTTTTTCTCGATCAGGCGGCTGGTCATCTCCAGCGTCTCAGGTGCAACGGTTTCCTGGCGCTGCAAGGGCGCATCGAGCAAGTCAACCTGCGGCAGCGGGCTGTCGGGCAACTCGGTGAACAAGGGCTTTTGCCGTTCTTTCACCACACGGGCGCTGGGTGGCGCCTGTTCCTGCATGGGCTCAATGATCTGCACGGGCTGGGGGTGCGCCACCTCGACTTCGCTGCGCTCTTCACGCACCACCTCTTCGCGCTCGCGTGCGGCGCGCCGGCCCTCGGCCATGTCCTGCGCGGCCTCGCGCGAGCTGCGGCGCGATTGCACCAGGGCATCGATGCGCGCACCCAGTGCCTCGGCCAGACGCCCCCATGAGAAGTCCAGCACCAGCGTCACACAGAGCACCACGGCCACGATGCCCAGCAGCGCCGAGCCCGTGGCGCCGAACCACTGCAGCGCCAGCGGGCCAGCCACGGCCCCCAGCACCCCGCCTGCGCTCCCCGGCAGCCAGTGCTCCAGCCGGTACAGGCGCGACCACTCGAGCGCCGTGCTCGCGCCCAGCAGCAGCGCCAGCCCGCCCCAAAACGCTACGCGGCGCTGCCACGCCGGGGCCGCGCCGCACGTCTGCGCGCCGCCGCGCATCCAGCGCGCGAGCGCCGCCATCCAGGCGCGCACCGCTGCGAGCACGCACCACCAGACCGAAAAACCCAGCAAAAAATAGCTGCCATCAGCCAGCCACGCGCCCACACGCCCGCCCCAATTCGCCACCACGCCATCGCTGCCAGAGCCCGAAGTGGACCAAGCGGCGTCCTGCTGCGAATAACTCAGCAGCGCCAGCAGCCAGAACACCAGCAGCACAAAGCCCATGAAAAGGCCGAATTCGTAACCGAAGCGCGCGGCCCCCGAACGCGGGGCCGGGCCGGTGCGCGACGATGCATTCAAGGTGTTGAGCGAGTACGTCATAGGCAGGAAATAAGCAAGCGATGAGCTTACCCGATACGCAGGCGCCGCCGGTAGCGTCTGGTAACGAGGGAGGGAGGGAGGGAGGGAGGGAGGGAGGGAGGGAGGGAGGGAGGGATTGCCGCGCAAAGCCTGCGCGCCGGTTTTTACAATCGCCGCGATAGGTAAATCT